>NZ_JAKRNA010000002.1:0-244628 GCF_022347435.1 Corynebacterium sp. ACRPE
GCCAACCAAGGCAACTAAGCCACGACGATCCGATTCAGACAACGAATGAAACGGGCCAATAATCTCAGACACAACAACACCCTCCTAAGGGAAAGTGTTGCAACGACCCTCTGAACTCAAGCTTCCCAGTGCCGTTACATGGCGCGGCGCCTGGGCTATGCGCGTCATTGGTGCTGAAAATAGTTGACAGGAAACCTTTATTAATAAATAAGGCTCCGGGTATAGCGATTTATATTCATGGGTGCTAGAGTCTCCCTTAGTTGAAAATCATCAAACGTTAAGGAGAATCTTATGTCGTCTGTTTCTTCCCTGCTCGCCACCGCAATTGCTGCCGTCATGCCGTTTGCCGGCTCTACCGGCCCGGTCAAGGCCCAAGACCAGCTGTCCCAGCCGGATCCCGCGGAAACCACCCAAACCGCTCCGGCCGAGGCTGGCGAGCAGGGCGCCAAGGACCAGCAGCCGGGTGCGCACGCTGAAAAGGGTCGTATCACCGGTGACAAGGAAGACGTCATCAACGGTGAGGGGGTAGGTGCCGAAGAGGTCGATCCAGGGTTCAACGGCGGCAACTTGCAGAGCGGTAAGCTGGCCGTGCAGCGCGAGCTGGCACTTGCTACCCAGGAGGCGGGTCACGAGTTCATGAACATTGAGTTCAAGGACGATCACTCCGCCCACTTGATCTTCCCGGAGACCTATAACCCGGAAAAGGACGAGGCCGCTGTGCAGCGCGTCATGGATGCACTGAAGGTCAACGGCTATGAGAACATCACCGCTGCCTACTAAACGCGAACGTCCTATATTCGGACAAAGGAAGAGGGTGGAACGCCTGGGAAGTGCGTTCCACCCTCTGTGCGTATCAGGCCCTGCGGGGTGGGTGAGGGCCTAGGCCTCGTCCACGGTCTTTTCGTATAGGCCGGGGAAGCGGTCATCCGGGTCGGTAACCGCCTTAATAGTCGAAGGAAGGCTGCCACCGTAGAGCTCTTCGAATTTCTCCCGGGAATAGAAGGCCTCGGAGTAGAGGGACTTGTGCCCGCCTAGCTCGTTGACCTTAGATTCGATGACTTTGTTGAACGCGCCATTATTCGGGGCGGACGGGTCGATGTGGTCGCCGTCCACGCCGGACCAGAAGCCGACGTTCACCCAGGTCTGTCCGGGGCGAAGGGGGTAGAGCGGCCATGGGTCGGCGGAGTCAGAGGCGATGTCGCCGGTGCCTACGAGCTCGTCCACGCCATCGCGCAGGCGGATCGGGCACAGCCACACCGGTTGAATATCGGAGGCGTTAAAGAACCAGTGGAGGAATTCCGGCAGGTTCTCCGGTGTGACCTCAATATCCTGGACTACGCGCTCGGCGCGCGGCTTGCCGTGCGGCTTCTTGATGAAGTTATACTCCAGCTCATACTTGCGGTCGAGGCGGACTAGCTTCCAATAGAAGGAGCTGCGGCGAAGCTCGCGCGGCCATACCTTGCGCACCTTCGGGTTCTGCGCACCAAAAGCGCGCGAGCACCAGAACCAGTCGGTATCCCAGCGCCAGATGTAATCCCGGATGGTGAGGCGATCGCGGCGGATGCCAGAGGCGTGCTGGAGGCTGCGGTAGTAAATCTTGTCCCGCGTGTAATCGGAGGTTGGGCCCTCTTCATCGGTAAAGCGGGCGAAGACGAGGTAGGCCTCGTCCTCGGAGAAGACCACGCCGTCGAGGCCGTGGACGGGCTCGCCGCGGTGGGTGTGGGAAGAGGCGACGTCGGCAAGCACGCGGCTTGCCTCCTCCACGGTGTGGAACCGCTCTTCGCGCAGCTCTACATAGGCGGGCACAGGTTCCAGCTCAATCTTGAGGCGCACCGCGTAGCCCAGCGAGCCATAGGAGTTGGGGAACAGGCGGAAGAGATCAACGTTGGACTCGCGGGAGCAGGTGAGAATTTCGCCGGTGCCGGTGAGGACATCCATCTCCAGCACGGACTCGTGTGGGAGGCCATTGCGGAAGCTGGTGGATTCCACGCCCATGCCAGTAACCGCACCGCCCAAAGTAATGGTCTTAAGCTGCGGGACGACGAAGGGCATGAGGCCATGAGGCAGGGTGGCATCCACGAGGTCTTCGTAGGTGCACATGCCTTGTACATCGGCCGTGCGCGCAACTGGATCGACCTCAATGACGCCGCTAAGGCCGGACACATCGAGGCCCTCCTGCTCCTCGCTGCGGCTACGGAAGAGATTGGAGGTCTTCTTGGCTAGGCGTACGCGCTTTCCGGCCGGGACGGCACGGAAGCTCGCCAGCAGCTTATCGACGCCCTCCTGGTGCGCCTCCCATCCCACCGGCTCAATGGGCATGGCATCCACCGGTCGCGGCTGGGCGGCGGCGAGGCGTTCGCGCAGGTTATCAATGAGAGTCATGGCACCCCTCCTTAAAAGCGGCTATCTTCCCACCAGCGGCGCTCGGGCACGCCGGCGCGGGAGCCGGCCTCGCCCAGCTTGACGCCGAGGAAGTGGTACAGGTTGATGATATTGCGCTCAAAGCCCCATTCGGATCCGGCCATATAAATGCCGTAGAGGCGAGCGGTGGGCAGTCCCACGGTTGCGCAGGCCTCGTCCCAATTGTCCTTCAGGTTCTCGCACCAGTCATGCAGCGTGCGCATGTAGTCAAAGCGAAGGGACTCGGTGTGGATGACTTCGAAGCCATTGTCTTGCATCGCCTTGGTGACATTGCCGGAGCCGGTGAGCTCGCCGTCCGGGAAGATATAGCGGTCAATGAAGCCGCCCTTGGGAGTCTTGTGATTATCCGGATAGGTGATGTTGTGGTTGAGCATCAGGCCGCCGACCTTCAACTTGCCGTGCAGGAACTTGAAGAAGTCGTTGTAGTTCTTCACGCCAATGTGCTCGATAATGCCGATGGCGGAGATGGCATCGAAGCCCTCTTCGGTGATATCGCGGTAGTCCATGAAGCGGACCTCCGCCAGATCTTGGAGGCCTTCCTCCTCAATCTTGCGCTGGCCCCACTCGGCCTGTTCCTTGGATAGGGTGACGCCGATGGACTTCACGCCGCGGCGCGCCGCGTAGCGCACCATACCGCCCCAGCCGCAGCCCACATCCAAGTGGCGGTCGCCCTCCTTGAGGCGGAGTTTGTCAAAGATGAGGCGGTACTTATTCTCCTGTGCTTCCTCCAGGGTGGCATCCGGGGAGGGGTAGTAGGCACAGGTATAGGTCATCGAATCGCCCAAGAAGAGCTCGTAGAAATCATTGCCAACGTCATAGTGATCAGAAATGACATCGGCATCGCGCTGCTTCGAGTGCTTGGATAGGCCGTCGTGTAGCTTGCGGCGCAACCAAGAAGCGCGCTCCACCTCAGGGACCGGCTGGATCTGGAAAGCGCCCATGGACGCTAGGGAACGAACAACGCGGGCAAGGGTCTTGGCATCCGGCTTCTGGAATTTGTCATACATGGCATGCAGCGCGTCAAAAATGCCATAGGGGTGGGCCGGGTGATCGCCATGCACCGTGATGCCGTCCGTGACATAAGCTCGCGCAAATCCCACGTCACCGGGATGGGTAGCGATAAAGGAGAGGCCCTCGAGGCTATTAATAGTCACCTTGTACTGGGCGTCTTCTGGTCCGGTCGCGGACCCGTCAAAGGCTTCCCAGCGGAAGGGATTCGGGCTAGGGACAAATACGTCGATGATCTCAGCAACGGTCATCGGCGTGAATTTCTTGCTCATGAGTACTTCTTTCAAAACATTAGGTTCACACCAATAACGGCCTCGAAGCGCATAGTGCTGTGAGGTCGGAGATATTTCAGGAGAATTGCGTGTGTGCAATACCCCTTCATGGTAAACCCCGGATACAAAACGCGCGAAAGGACAAGCAATCATGGTCACACTATTGGGTCTTAATGTGGCTATGCGGAGCAAGGCTGGTAGGGTAATGGGGTCATAAGTGTTCAACCGTCCCTGAAGGAAACCTGAATTTCCCCTAAGCTTTCCGGCTCAGGGGGTGCGGTTTCCTAGGGGTAGATGAGTTTCCACCTCCGTGTATGAACGCGAAACCCTCCCTAGATTTCGCGTTCGGCAGCGGTAGGCCAGGAGGATTTTGTAGTGTCCGCCATTGTCCAGGCTTTCAAGGATGCCGACCTACGTAAGAAGATCATCTTCACCATCGTGATGATCATCGCGTACCGCGTCGGTGCACAGATCCCGTCCCCGGGTGTTGACTATGCGTCTATTGCTGGCCGTTTGCGCCAGTTGACCGAGCAGTCCGGAGACCTTTACTCCGTCATCAACCTCTTCTCGGGTGGTGCGCTGCTGCAGCTGTCGATCTTCGCTATCGGCATCATGCCGTACATTACGGCGTCGATTATTGTGCAGCTGCTGACCGTGGTCATTCCCCGCTTTGAGGAATTGAAGAAGGAAGGCCAGTCCGGTCAGGCCAAGATGACCCAGTACACCCGCTACCTGACCCTCGCGTTGGCGTTGCTGCAATCCTCCGGCATCGTCGCGCTGGCAGACCGCGAGCAGCTGCTGGGCCAGGGCGTACAGGTCCTGGCAGCTGACCGTAACTTCTTCACCCTCATCGTCTTGGTCATCACCATGACCTCCGGCGCAGTGCTGGTGATGTGGATGGGTGAGCTCATCACCGAAAAGGGCATCGGTAACGGCATGTCCCTGCTCATCTTCGCTGGTATCGCAACCCGCCTGCCAACCGATGGTGTAAGCATCCTGCAGAACAATGGCGGCCTCGTCTTCGCCATGGTCGTAGCCGGATTGGTCATCCTGGTTGTTGGCATTACCTTCATCGAGCAGGGCCAGCGCCGCATTCCGGTGCAGTACGCAAAGCGCATGGTCGGCCGCCGCCAGTACGGTGGTTCCTCTACCTACCTGCCGCTGAAGGTCAACCAGGCCGGCGTTATCCCGGTCATCTTCGCCTCCTCCCTTATCTACATGCCGGTTCTCATTACCCAGATTGTGAACTCTGGCTCCGCCGGCACCCCGGATAACTGGTGGCAGCGCAATGTCATCGCGCACCTGCAGGCACCTTCTTCCTGGCAGTACATCGTGCTGTACTTCGTCCTGACCATCTTCTTCGCTTACTTCTATGTTTCGGTTCAGTACGATCCGGCAGAGCAGGCGGATAATATGAAGAAGTACGGCGGCTTTATCCCGGGTATTCGCCCGGGCCGTCCGACCGCGGAGTACCTTGGTTATGTGATGAACCGTCTGCTGTGCGTGGGCGCCCTGTACCTGGCAGTTATTGCCATCCTGCCGAATATCCTCTTGGATCTCGGCGTGGGCCGCTCCTCCGCCAGCGGCACGTCCGCCTTTGGTGGTACGGCCATCCTGATTATGGTCTCCGTCGCTTTGACTACGGTCAAGCAGATCGAGTCCCAGCTACTGCAATCCAACTACGAAGGACTACTTAAGTAATGCGTCTTGTACTTCTAGGACCTCCCGGTGCCGGCAAGGGCACCCAGGCAGCTATCCTCAGCGAGAAGCTAAACGTTCCGCACATCTCCACCGGCGACCTGTTCCGCGCCAATATCGGCGAGGGCACCCCGCTGGGTGTAGAGGCAAAGTCCTACATCGATGCAGGCAAGCTGGTACCTACCGACGTCACTGCCCGCATGGTCGAGGACCGCCTTAACCAGGATGACGCCAAGAATGGCTTCCTGCTGGACGGCTTCCCACGTACCACCGAGCAAGCAGACATCCTGGAGGAGCTGCTGGCTAAGAAGGGCGAGAAGCTCGACGGAGTTCTCAACTTCGAGGTCTCTGAGGATGTTGTGGTTGAGCGCATGATGGCCCGTGGCCGCGCCGACGACAACGAGGAGACCATCCGCACCCGCCTCAGTGTCTACCGCGAGGAAACCTTCCCGCTTATCGAGCACTACGGCGATGCCATCATCTCCATCAAGGCCGAAGGCACCGTGGAGGAAATCAACGCCCGTGCGATGGAAGCCCTGGGTAAGTAAGCATGGCTTTTCGACGCCGCAGTAAGCGCATCCCCGCCCGCACCCCGGGCGAGCTAGACGCCATGCAGGCCGCCGGCGAAATTGTTGGCAAGGCACTGCAGGAAGTCCGCGCTGCTGCGGCGTCTGGTGTATCTACCCTTGAGCTGGATGCGGTGGCTGAGCAGACCATTCGCGATGCCGGAGCTTACCCGACCTTCAAGGGGTACGAGGGTTTCCCGGGCTCCATTTGTGCTTCCGTTAATGACGTCATCGTGCACGGCATTCCGGATAAGGAAACCGTCCTGGCAGAGGGCGACTTGGTGTCCATCGATTGCGGTGCCACGCTGGACGGTTGGGTAGGCGATAGTGCCTGGTCCTTCGCAGTGGGCGAGCTCGATGCTGATGTCGCGGCCCTCAACAAGGCCACCGAGTATGTCCTTATGGAGGGCATGCAGGCTATGGTTCCGGGCAATATGCTTACCGACGTCTCCCATGCCCTAGAGCAAGCCACCCGCCGGGCCGAGCAGAAGTTCGGCGTGGATCTGTTCATCGTGGATGGCTACGGCGGTCACGGCATCGGGCGAACCATGCACGAGGATCCTTACCTGGCCAATGAGGGACGCCCGGGCCGTGGCCCGCTGATCCAAGAAGGCTCTGTGCTGGCCATTGAACCCATGCTAACTTTGGGCACAGAGGATTCCGCCGTGCTAGAGGATGACTGGACGGTCGTTACCCTCGATGGCTCCTTTGCCGCCCACTGGGAGCATACGGTGGCCGCGACCGCCGATGGTCCCCGTATTCTTACCCGCCGCTACTGACATTTATTCCCCAATATTGCCTGTTGCACTAGGCATACGCCCCTGAAAGGTTTATACTCACAGCCATGTCTAAATTTAGCTTCCGCAAAATCCGTGCCACGGTTGCAGCGCCCGCAGTCGCTGGCGTGATGGCCTTGAGCACCACCATTGCGGCTCCTGCCGCTACCGCCCAGGAGATTCCGAACCTGGATCAGCTCAGTTCCAAGGCAAACTCCGACCTCGCTCAGTTCTCTTCCCAGTCCGGCCTAGACCAGCTCACCGCTGAGGCAAAGAAGCAGCTGGATAACTTCTACGGCCAGAGCCGCGAGCAGGCCTGGAATACCCGCAACCAGATCCTGGACCAGGCAGAGAAGTTCTCCCCGGAGCTGGCACCTAGCGTCCAGACCGCTGTGGACGGCGCTGTAGAATTCCTCTTCCCAGGCTTGATTGCACAGAAGAATGAGGAAGCACGCAAGGCCCGTGAGGCCGCTGCTCGCGCCAACGCTGAGCGCGTCGCTGCCGAGAAGGCTCGTTCTGAGGCTGCCGCACGCAAGGCGGAAGCACAGCGCCGCGCCAACCAGTTTGACCGTGGCCCGTGCCCGGCCGATGCGAAGGTTTGTGTCGACCTCAATGGTCGACGCACCTGGCTGCAGGATGGCGGCAAGGTGTCCTACGTGTCCCCGGCAATGTCCGCCGGCATGCGCGGTCAGGAAACCCCACGCGGCACTTTCCATGTGACCCGCAAGGTAGAGCATGAGATTTCCCGCGAGTTCAATAACGCGCCGATGCCGTACTCCATCTACTTCACCAATAACGGTCACGCCTTCCACCTGGATGACCCGGCCGTTGATTCCAATGGCTGCGTTCACCTCCCGCCAGACGCTGCCAAGCGCTACTGGGATAATGTACAGGTTGGCGATAAGGTCTTTATCTACTAAGGCCCGCGCTTAAGCGAAAGCCTCATCCCCCGAACCGGCTCCCGAGAAGGAGACCTGGTTCGGGGGATTTTGTTGGCTTAGGGTGAGTTGCGGGCGAGCAAGCGGGGCGTCGCAAAGCGCAGCGGTTTGGAAAACGTGTCGCTGCAGCGTATGCTGTTAAGTCGGTGTATAGCGTCAGCGAGGCTGGCGCGGATACGCCACCGCAGTAGACAACAAACATGCAGGTGACGGCGCACTTGTCCGTCGCCAGAAAAGTAGAGGTTATGGCTAAGGAAGGCGCAATCGAGGTAGAAGGCCGCATTATCGAGCCTTTGCCCAACGCAATGTTCCGTGTCGAGCTCGACAATGGACACAAGGTTCTTGCACACATTTCTGGCAAGATGCGTCAGCACTACATTCGCATCCTCCCGGAGGACCGCGTGGTTGTAGAGCTGTCTCCTTATGACCTGACCCGCGGACGCATCGTCTACCGCTACAAGTAAAGACAGTAAGCCTCCTCACCCAAGGGTGAACCCGTAGGTTCACCCTGTCCACCTCAGGCTACGGTGGCCTGAGCCCGCACTGGTAAGTAACCCAAGGATTCCCGGCACGGTCCGGGCGAAGCGTTGCATGGAGCGGGACGGATGGGGAGAAAACCGCCGTAACAACCCGAAAGGACACGCCATATGGCACGTCTAGCTGGTGTTGACCTCCCCCGCAATAAGCGCATGGAGGTCGCTCTCACCTACATCTACGGCATCGGTCCAACCCGTGCCAAGGAACTGCTAGAAAAGACTGGCATTTCTCCTGACCTGCGCACTGACAACCTGGATGATGACCAGCTGTCGGCGCTCCGTGACGCAATTGAGGCTACCTGGAAGGTTGAGGGTGACCTCCGCCGTCAGGTTCAGGCTGATATCCGCCGCAAGATTGAAATCGGTAGCTACAAGGGCCTGCGCCACCGCCGTGGCCTGCCTGTACGTGGCCAGCGCACCAAGACCAATGCGCGCACTCGTAAGGGTCCGAAGAAGACGATCGCAGGAAAGAAGAAGTAGTTCATGCCTCCAAAGACTCGTTCCGGCGCGCGCCGTTCCGGCCGTCGCGTCGTAAAGAAGAATGTGGCCCTCGGCCACGCATACATCAAGTCCACCTTCAATAACACCATCGTCTCGATCACCGATCAGACCGGTGCTGTTATCTCTTGGGCATCCTCCGGCCACGTTGGCTTCAAGGGTTCCCGTAAGTCCACTCCGTTCGCCGCTCAGATGGCAGCCGAGAACGCTGCACGCAAGGCAATGGATCACGGAATGAAGAAGGTTGACGTATTCGTCAAGGGTCCGGGCTCCGGCCGCGAGACCGCCATCCGTTCCCTGCAGGCTGCAGGCCTCGAGGTTTCCTCGATCACGGATGCAACCCCACAGCCGCACAACGGCTGCCGTCCGACCAAGCGCCGCAAGGTTTAAGGGAAAGGAAGAGGTAAGAAAATGGCTCGTTACACTGGCCCCGCTACCCGCGTATCCCGCCGTCTTCGCGTCGACTTGGTCGGCGGCGATATGGCATTCGAGCGCCGCCCGTACCCACCGGGACAGGCTGGCCGCAACCGCATCAAGGAATCTGAGTACCTGCTGCAGCTCCAGGAGAAGCAGAAGGCAAAGTACACCTACGGTGTGCTGGAGCGTCAGTTCCGTCGTTACTACGCAGAGGCTAACCGCCTCCCGGGCAAGACCGGCGATAACCTGGTTATCCTGCTCGAGTCCCGCCTGGACAACGTAGTTTACCGTGCAGGTCTGGCACGCACCCGCCGCCAGGCTCGCCAGCTTGTCTCCCACGGTCACTTCACCGTGAACGGCAAGAACATCAACGTTCCTTCCTACAAGGTCACCCAGTACGACATCATCGATGTCCGTGACCGCTCCAAGAAGATGGAATGGTTCGAAGATGCTCAGGACGCCCTCATCGATGCCAACGTACCGGCATGGCTGCAGGTTGTTCCTGATACCCTGCGCATCCTCGTGCACCAGCTGCCCGAGCGCGCTCAGATCGACATTCCGCTGCAGGAGCAGCTCATCGTCGAGCTTTACTCGAAGTAAACTGTTATACCGCACGGCCTGTAATGGCCTGGCGGATAACCAGGAATCTTCAATCCCGAAGATTTTTACCCCTCTACCGGCGTCAAATAGCGGTCGCCGAAAAGGAGAATTTCAATGCTCATTTCCCAGCGTCCTCAGCTCACCGAGGAATTCATCGACTCGTCTCGTTCCAAGTTCGTCATCGAACCGCTCGAGCCGGGCTTTGGCTACACCCTCGGTAACTCGCTGCGTCGTACCCTGCTGTCCTCCATTCCGGGTGCAGCGGTAACCTCCATCAAGATCGATGGTGTTCTCCACGAGTTCACCACCATCAACGGTGTGAAGGAAGACGTTTCCGAGATCATCTTGAACATCAAGAGCATGGTGCTTTCTTCCGACTCCGATGAGCCGGTTGTTATGTACCTGAGCAAGGAAGGCCCGGGCGATGTCACCGCGGGCGATATCCAGCCGCCGGCTGGCGTGGAGATCCACAACCCGGATCTGCACATCGCTTCCCTGAATGACCCCGCCAAGCTGGACATTGAGCTCGTCGTCGAGCGCGGCCGTGGCTACGTGCCAGCCGCTCCTACCTCCGGTGAGATCGGCCGCATCCCGGTCGACCAGATTTACTCCCCGGTCCTCAAGGTCTCTTACAAGGTCGAGGCAACTCGTGTTGAGCAGCGCACCGACTTTGACAAGCTGACCATCGACGTCGAAACCAAGAACTCGATTTCTGCCCGCGATGCCCTGGCTTCCGCCGGCGGCACCCTGGTCGAGCTCTTCGGCCTGGCTCGCGAGCTGAACAACGCTGCCGAAGGCATCGAGATCGGACCCTCCCCGCAGGAGACCGAGTACATCGCTGCTTACGGCATGCCGATCGAGGACCTGAACTTCTCCGTCCGCTCTTATAACTGCCTGAAGCGTCAGGAGATCCACACCGTGGGCGAGCTCGCTGAATGCACCGAGTCCGACCTGCTGGATATCCGCAACTTCGGCCAGAAGTCGATCAATGAGGTAAAGATCAAGCTGGCTAACCTGGGCCTGGCTCTCAAGGACACCCCTGAGGACTTCGACCCAACCCAGCTCGAGGGCTACGACGCAGAAACCGGTGACTTCAAGGATCCGGCTGCTGAGGATTCCGAGTAAAGAACCCCGCTGACTTGCGGCAATGACCTAATTGCCGCGCGCTCAACTTTTACCGCATACGAGGAGTACACAATGCCAACCCCTAAGAAGGGTGCCCGTCTCGGCGGCTCCGCCAAGCAGCAGGCTCACATGCTGAGCAACTTGGCAGCCAGCCTGATCGAGCACGGCGCTATCAAGACCACCGATGCCAAGGCGAAGGTTCTTCGCCCGTACATCGAGAAGATCATCACCAAGGCTAAGTCCGGCACCGTTGCTGACCGCCGCGCAGTTCTGAAGCTCATCCCGCGCAAGGATGTTGTTTCTTACCTGTTCGACGAGGTAGCACCGAAGTTTGAGAACCGTGAGGGTGGCTACACCCGCACCATCAAGCTGGACAACCGCACCGGTGACAATGCCCCGATGTCCCAGATCTCCCTCGTTCTTGAGGAGACCGTGACCTCTGAGGCTAACCGCGCTACCCGCGCTGCCGCTTCCAAGGCCGCTGAGGCTGAGGAAGCTAAGGCAGACGAGGCTGCAGAGACTGAGGCACCTGCCGAGGAGACCGCAGCTGAGGAGTCCGAGGAGAAGTAATTTCCCTTGGCCCTAGCGCTTCGCCGCCGCCTTTCCCATCTGTGGGAGGGCGGCGGCTTTTTCATGTCCACCCAACCAGGGCTCAGCGTACGAATGACCCAGACCCAGCGCCGGCGGGCAGTAAATACTCCGGTAGCATGAAGCCCACTATGACAGATGCAGCATCGACTTCTCCTGAAGGGCCGGCGGACGGGTTCGTTCGCCTGCGCTTGGACTTGGCTTATGACGGCACGGACTTTCATGGCTGGGCGAAGCAGAAGGGCGGTCTGCGCACGGTGCAAGGCGTGCTGGAAGAAAAGCTGGCGATGATTGCGCGCACAGATGTCCCGCTTACCGTTGCTGGGCGCACGGATGCGGGCGTTCACGCTCGTGGCCAGGTGGCGCATGTGGACGTGCCCACAGATATGCTGGCGCAGCGCTCGGTGGCGGGGGAGCCGGGGAAGTTGGTGCGTCGGCTAGCAAAGCTTCTGCCAGAAGACGTGCGCGTGCACGGTTGTGAGTTCGCCCCCGCGGGCTTTGACGCGCGATTTTCGGCGCTGCGGCGGCACTACGTGTACCGGATTACCACCAACCCCCGCGGCGCGCTGCCGACCCGGGCGCGGGATACGGCCGAGTGGATTAAGCCGGTGGATATCGATGCCATGCAAGAAGCCGCCACCGCCCTGGTGGGCCTGCACGATTTTGCGGCCTTTTGTAAGGCCAAGCCGAATGCCACGACCATCCGTGAATTGCAGGATTTTTCTTGGCGCGACGTCTCCACGCCCGAAGAACCGGAGCTTTTTGAGGCCCGCGTGATCGCCGATGCGTTTTGCTGGTCGATGGTGCGCTCACTGGTGGGCTGTTGCCTGCGCGTGGGCGAGGGGCGGCGCGATGCCGACTTCGCCGCGGCGTTGCTGCAGGAGACGAAACGCTCTTCCAGCATCCCCGTGGCCCCGGCAAAGGGACTCTCGCTCGTCGCCGTTGATTACCCAGCGGCAGACCAGCTGGCAGCTCGCGCCGAGGTCACCCGCGAAAGGCGCAGCACCGACTAGCGCCCAAGTGGCAGCGGTCGCCTACCTGGGATAGCCTGAGTGCTGGGTGTACACAGACTTTTCGGGGGAAAATCATGGCACGTCCGCTGCCTACTACCAAGGCCCAGGTATCGGGTCATAAATTCTTGCGCCGCCGCGTCGAGCATGGGCTCGTGCTGGGCGATATCCGCATGATTCACGATCCATTGGCTAGGCGCCGCAAAGCCCTCCTTTTCGGCGGGGTCAGCGTCGCCTTCCTTGCGGTGGGCTCTGGCATGTTGGCATGGCTGCAGCCGAGCCCGCAGCCGGGTGATGCGCCGATTGTGCGCTCGGAGCAGGGCCAGCTCTTTGTGGATGTCAATGACACCTACCACCCGGTATTCAACCTGGCGTCAGCGCGCATTATCGCCGGGCAAGCGGCCGAGGCGCAGACCATTGGAGATGAGCACCTGCAAGAAGCGCTACTGGGCTCACCGGTGGGTATCTCGGACGCCCCGGGGTACCTCGCGGCGGCAGGCGAGACTCCCCAAGAGCGATGGGCAGCGTGTTCGGCCGGCAAGGATGAGGCTCCTGCTACGGAGAACCCCACTAGCATCGGCGGCCACGAGGTAGCGTCGCAGGAAGTTATTGTCCTTGCCGAGCCCGAGCAGAAAAGCCTCGGTGAGGAGCGCGCCGCACTGGTGGAATCCGAGGGCACGCAGTGGCTTATCACCCAGGAAGGCCGAGTGGCGTTGCCAGAGCCCTCCAGCACCGAAGGGCGCGTCGTGCGCCGGGCGCTGGGCGTGGACGATAGCACCCACGCCTGGTCCGTGCCGCCCGAGCTGCTCAATTCCTTTGCGGAGCTGCCACCGCTGAACTTTCCGGCCGATCCGCCCGAGGTTGTCGATACTGGGCAGGGCCTGTGGGCGCGTACGCCCGAGGGTATAGCGGAGCTCACGCCTACACAGGCGGAGATGCTCGCAGGCGTGGGTGCCAAGGAGACGACAGCCACGCCGCAGGAGATTGCCGCGCTTGCCGACGCCCCCTTAAACCTCAACCTTCCCTCCACGTCCTTCCACTTCCTAAGCCCAGACGATGGCTGGATGTGTGCTGCTAACGAGGGTGGCGGGGCAGTGGTACCTGCCCAAGCAGGCACCGTCGCCTTGGCCGGTGAGTCGGTGGCCCATCGCTTTGGTGGGCTTAACGCCGGTGGCGTAGGCGTAGACAGCGGCCATGGCTATCACGTGGTCTCACCCACGGGGCAGCGGCACGAGGTCAAGGACAAAGAGACTTTGGAAGCCCTTGGTACCGGCGTGGGCGCGCAGGTGCCGTGGGAAATCCTGCGGTTGCTGCCGGAAGGCTCCGCGCTCAACCGTGAGCAGGCGCTGCAGGTTAGTTCTTAGGTCGTAGCCCGCGCCATACCGCCCACGCAGCAAGCGCCACCGCTAATCCACCCAGCACCCAGGCACTGCGTGTGTGGGCGCGCGAGTCGCCTTCGTCAGCGGGGCGGATGGTCATAGCTCGGGTATCGACGTCCGCGCCCGCTTCCACGTGGGTGAGCACGGTGAGCGGGTCGATGAAACCGTGTCCCGGTTCTGCGGCGTCCTCCAAGCGTTTGCGGAGGACGGCCGGGCTATCGTCGGGAAAGCGCTGAGCCAAGAGGGCAGCGGTGCCGCTGACCACCGGCGCGGCAAAAGAGGTGCCATGGAACTGCGCCGTTCCGTCCGTGCCTTCCTTGCCATCGGCCCATCCACCCGCGGGGTTGAGCGCTAGCGGAATGAACCCTTGCGCAGCAAGCTGGGGTCCGTCGGCCGAATTCAACGAGTAGTCAGCGAGTTCGTGTGAATCCGCTTGGGCGCTCACCGAGAGCACCGTGGGCGAATCCGCCGGAAAGACGCGGTCACCCATCTCACAGCTGCCAGAGGACGCATTGCCGGAGGCCGCGATCACCACAGCGCCGGAGTCTTCCGCATGCGCCAAAGCACGATCCAATCGGGAAGTATCGACCTGCGCGGCCACATCTGGCGGGACACAGGAGACAACGGAGATGTTGATGACGCGGGCACCGGCAGCGGCGGCGTCATCAATGGCGCGGGCCAAGGTGTCCAGCGATCCGGTGGTACTGTCTTCCGCTTCCTGGCGATAGTGTGCGCCGGTCTGGCGCACAGCGTAGATTTCTGCACGCGGGGCGATACCGATATCGTGTCCGGCGATGACACCGGCCACGACGGTGCCGTGCAGGTCGCAATCGCGATGCGGCTCTGGTTCCTCCGGCGCGACAAGGTCCGCGCCACTGCTGAGATGCCGCAGTTGGTCGTGACGGGCAACGCCAGTATCGATAACGGCTACTTTGACGCCTTCCCCGGTAGCAAAGGAATGTAGACGGGCCCGGTAGTCTAGCTGCTCCTCGCTCGGTTGGGGCGAAAGCGGTGAGGAATGCGCGGCGGCGCATTCGCGGTCCGGCTCGCGCGCGGCCGCATAGGGAGTAGCCGTCAGTCCTGCAGCGAATGCAACTACTAAAGCGGTAGGTAGCACGCGCATTATCCAAGCCCCCTGATGAGTACGAAGACACCGGCTAGGTGCGCGGCCAGCGGCAAACTAGCGGCAATGGCCAGGGATTCTATGCGCTCAAACCACGCGATGGTGGTGGGCTCGAGCCCAGCCACCTTGGATGCCCACAGCGGGGCGCTCAGCATGGCGAGGAGAACCAGGCAGGCAACAAGTATTGGCGCCCAGGCTTCGGCAAGCCCGGAATTCGCCACCGCGTGGGTAGCGCACAAGCATGTAGCGAGACAGGCGGTCATCGCCAGCAGCATCAGGGCCCAACTAGCCAGCGCACGACCGTGCCGGGCGGCATGCAGGACGACGGCACCCGCGGTGGTCACGCAGAGTGCTTGGACGAACCACACACCGGTGTGCTCAGCACCAAAGAGCACCGCAACGTACTCGGCGAGAGATTCGGGCGCGCCGCTCGTCGGCGCCAAGGCCGGACCACTGCCCGTCAG
Source organism: Corynebacterium sp. ACRPE (assembly GCF_022347435.1). Lineage (NCBI taxonomy): Bacteria > Bacillati > Actinomycetota > Actinomycetes > Mycobacteriales > Corynebacteriaceae > Corynebacterium > Corynebacterium sp. ACRPE. Next base: position 15,420 of record NZ_JAKRNA010000002.1, read on the forward strand.
CGAGAGGGCGATCAGGGCCGGAATGAGACAGAGCGCCAGCCCACAGCACATTCCCTCATAAGCGCTGCCGGCGCGCCGGGCACGGATATCGACATCCGGCTGGACGGCATCCGAAACCGCGAGGTCTTGGCCGGCCGTGGGCAGCTGCGGGACTTTGAGCCCAGCGGTGGCAACAGTCAGCGCAGGAGCTGCGGCCAGCAGGATAATGCCAGCGATCACCACGCAGGCGGCGGCCGCCGTACCGTGGCTGCCCTGGAGACTCGTCCCTGGTCCAGGCAACAGGTAGCCCAAAGCCGCGACCAACAACAGCACCGAGACGGTGAGTGCCACGGCGGTAGTGCGAACCGTGCTCAACCCGGTGACGTGGCAGGCAAGCAGCACGATGAGGAGGGCGACGCAGGCGGTGAGTGCGGCAAAGGGGGCTTCGCCAAGCGAGGGCGAAATCACCACCCAGCCACACGCCATGCCGGCTACCAGGCTAAGGTGCACCAGCGATAGGGCCCGGGTCCACAAGGCGAGCAACAGGGCACCAGCGGTCAACGCCGCCCACGCCGCGAGGGGAAGGGAGCTAACCCACACGAGGGCGAAGGCGGCAAGCAGCCCCGCCCACGCCCAGATGGTGGGAAGGGCGGCGGTAGTATCCTCCTCAGCCGCGGCGGCGAGCGATTCCGCCGCATCCCGAATCACCGGTGCAGGCCGGCGCTCGCGCGGACTAATAACCAGGATGGAGCCTTCCGTGAGAACAGTGGCAGCCAACGGGGCGGTGAGATCGATGGCGCGGCCGGAGGCTGTGCTCGCGCGCCAAGGCTCAGAAATGGTGGGCGCATCCACCAAGTCAGTGATTTCCGCCAAAAGCTCGCCCACGCTGGAGCTTAGCGGTAGCGCCACGTCCGCCTCCTTGTGGAAGGCGCCGGCATGAATGCGAACGGTAAGGCGCAGATGATGCGCCGTTGCAGTAGTCATGATGTCCCCCGAAAAATGTATGGATTGTGGGCGTCCCCCTTGCCCAATGCCACATATTGTGGCTTACTAGTGGCGACGTGTCCACCGCAGCGCGGGGAATCTTGGCAGGGGGCCAAGGGCGCTTGGCGCGTGGCTCGGGGGAGGTTATTTAGGCATGCTTGGGATCGGGGATACCCGCGTCATTGAGCCGTTGACCATGCCATTGCGGGATGCTGCGCCGCCGCTGCCCACCGGCAGCATCGAGGCCGAGGAAGTCCCGGAAGCGGTGCGCCCACAACCGGTGCCGCTGGTGCGGCTGCTGCTTCCGGTGGTGATGATTGCGGCGATGCTCGGCATGGTCGCCCTCATGGTGTTAGGCGCTGGGGAATCCCGGCAGATTAGCCCGATGGCCTTGATGTTTCCATTGATGATGCTGGCGAGCATGGCCATGATGTTTGGGCCCAATAATAGCGGGCAGGATCCGGATGAAACCCGGCGTACCTACCTGCGCCACATCAAAGCCTTGCGGGAAAAGGCGCTGCGCAATGCCTCGGCGCAGCGTGCACATGAAAGTTATCGCCACCCGGCACCGGTGGAACTTAGCACTCTAGTCGGCTCGCGCCGCATGTGGGAGCGTGGCCCGGATGACTCGGACGCCCTCGAGGTACGCGTGGGAACTGGACCAACGACGTTGTGCACCCCCATCAACGTGCCGGATTCCGGCGCCACTGAAGACCTGGACCCGGTGTGTGCGGTAAGCATGCGCCAGACCATTAAGGCGGTGGGCACCGTTCCCGATATGCCGGTGGTTATCCAACTGCAGGCCTTTCGCTTCCTGTCCGTGTCAGGTACCGCGTCTTCCCAAGGCGAAGAGCCTGCAGATCCCGCCAGAGATATGGTGCGCGCAATGGTGCTGCAGATGGCGTTGGCGCATGGCCCGGAAACCTGCGGTATCGAGGCCATCGGTGGCCAGTGGGAGTGGCTGAAGTGGCTGCCCCATGCGCGCACACCGGAAAAGGCCCGCTTTCGCATCCTCATAGTCGATGGCGTGCTGACCACGGGAACCGAAGACTTCTTCCACGATGATTCCTATACCACCATCATTGAGGTCGGTGGGGCGCCGTCTTCGGCGCTGGGGGTACGCGCCGAGCACGAAGGGCTAAGCCTCGTGGCAGGGGAGCAGCTGCAGGTGGTCACCGCGGCAGGGGTGGAAGACCTTGGGGCTCCCGATGGAATGAGTGCGGCCGGAGCGACGTTGCTTGCACGCAGTATGGCCTCCTACCGCCGCCCCGATAGCACTTCTGGCCGGCGCGGCAGTGACCTTATGGGCCTTCTGGGCTATCGCGATGTGGAAGAGCTAGCGGCCAGTGGCATGTGGCATGGCCGGGAGGGCTCGGCGCGTCTCATGGTGCCCATCGGCATCGATACGGTGGGCCAGCCCGTCACGGTAGATCTCAAGGAATCTGCCCACGGCGGTATGGGCCCGCACGGCCTGTGCATCGGTGCGACCGGCAGCGGCAAGTCGGAGCTGCTGCGCACCCTTGTCACCGCGCTGGCGGCTACCCATAGTCCGGACGAGCTTAACCTCGTGCTCGTGGATTTCAAGGGCGGCGCGACATTCTTAGGATGCGACCGCCTGCCGCATACCTCCGCGGTGATTACCAACCTGGAGGAGGAATCTACTCTGGTAGAGCGCATGTATGATGCCATCTCCGGCGAGATGAACCGACGCCAAGAGCTGCTGCGCACCGCCGGAAACTTTGCCAATGTCAGTGAGTACAACGCTTCTGCCACCGCCGTGCGTGAGCACGGGCCGCTTCCGGCCTTGGTCATTGTGGTCGATGAGTTCTCGGAGCTTTTGGGCCAGCACCCGGATTTCGCGGAACTCTTTGTCGCCGTCGGCCGCTTGGGGCGCAGTCTCCACGTGCACCTGCTTTTGGCCTCCCAAAGGCTCGAAGAAGGCCGCTTGCGGGGGTTAGATTCCCACTTGTCCTACCGAATCGGCCTGAAAACCTTCTCCTCAGCGGAATCCCGCCAGGTATTGGGCGTGACCGATGCCTACCACCTGCCCGGCCAGCCCGGCGCGGGCTACCTCAAATCCGATGCCGAGGCCTTGACCCGCTTCCAAGCTTCTTATGTGTCTGGACCTCTGCCGCGCCGGGCGCTTGCCGACGCCTCCGTGGATCACCCCGCAGCCTCCCGCGGCCGCGTGCAGCTCTTTCATGGCTGGTCCCAGGAAGAAGACAATACTAGCGCTGCGGTGGTTCTCGATGACTCCACCACTGTGCTTACCGAGGTCGTGCGCGCCGCGGCGGAAGAGGCCCACCTGCGCGATCAATCGGCGCACCGCATCTGGCTGCCGCCGCTACCGCCGGTCATTGAGCTATCCGCGTTGCCGGGGCTTTCCGGTGCAGATGACGCGGGTGCAGTCTCGCCCGCAGTGGACCAAGGGTCGCTGCGCGCGCCCATCGGCATTATCGATAGGCCGTACTACCAACGCCAGGACGAGCTGATTATTGATTTCACCCAGCACGGCGGACACATGGCCCTGTGTGGCGGTCCACAGTCCGGTAAATCGAGTGCGCTGCGCACGATCGTCTCTGCGCTAGCTCTACGGCATGATCCGCAGGCGGCACGCTTCTACGTCATCGATCTTGGCGGCGGTCAGCTAGCATCCCTGGAGCGACTGCCCCACGTGGCCGGAGTTGCCGGGCGCGAGGAGGGCGAAAAGGTACGGCGCATCGTCGACGAAGTAGCTGGGTTTATCCGCCGTCCAGAACGGTGCGCAACCTTCCTTGTCATTGATGGCTGGCACCACATCGGTACCTCGAATGCGGAGTTTGAAGACATAGCGGAGAAGGTTACCGAGATCGTCGCCGATGGCGCCTCCGCCCACGTGCACGTCATCATTGCCACTTCGCGGTGGACCACGATGCGCCCCGCTATCCGCGATCTCATTGCCAACCGCCTCGAGCTGCGCCTAGGCGAGGCCTTGGATTCGCTCATCGACCGCAAACTACAGCAAAAGCTTCCCTGCGCGCCGGGCCGCGGGCTCACCTTGACGGGTGAGAATATGCTCTTAGCTCGCACCTCTAACCAGGACATCGCTCACATCTGCCGCGTTCATGCGGAGGCTCAGCCGGTTCCTCAGCTCAAGATGCTGCCCGCCGTGCTTACCCCGGCCGCACTCGCAGCTCAAGGGGATGTTCCCGCCGGTGAGATCGCCTGGGGCATCGGCGGGCGCGACCTCGATACGCTGACCTGGAATCCGTCGCGCGAGCCGCACCTAGTGGCAATCGGGGCGCAGGGGTGTGGCAAGTCCACCTTCCTGGCGCAGGTCATGCGCGGTATTAGCGCTTTTGCGAGGGAAGACGCCCGGCTCGTGGTCATCGACCAGCGCCGAGCCCACCTAGGAACCTTGGACCAGAACATGGTTGCTGCCTACGCCGCGACGCAGTCGAGTGCGCAAGAGACCATTGTCGATACAGTCCGGACCCTGGAATCTCGCCTGCCTGGCCCGGACATTACCCCGGCGCAGCTCGCCGCACGAGATTGGTGGCAGGGCCCAGATATTTACCTAGTCATCGATGATGCGGACCTGCTGAGCGATATTGCCCTCTCGCCACTGCTGGAATTGCTCCCACATGCCCGCGACATTGGCTTGCACCTTGTTATCGCTCGCAAATCCGGCGGCATCGGCCGTGCCCTCTTTGGCCAATTCTTTTCCGCGGTGCGCGATCTGCAGCCGGCGCTGTTGCTTTTCGACGCCGACCGCGACGAAGGAACCATCTTCGGACTCAAGCCCTGCCACCAACCACCCGGCCGCGGTCAGTGGAGCATCCGCGGTGAAAACCTCGGCGTCGCCCAAGCGGTGTACCTAGAAGGAGAGAAGTAAATGACCACCAATCTCAGCGCGCATACGCCAACCGACACCCCTATTCCTACTGGTGGGGAGACCACCGCCGTCCCCATTACCGTCACCATCCTGGATGCGGCCACAATCTTTGAAGGGCCCGAAACGGTCTATCGCTATGACCTGCCGGGAACCGGCATTGTGGAAGGCTGGGCCTTGGGCCAAGTCATGGATCAGATATCCAAGATGGCGGGACTGTCCTGGCCCGACGTGGAAGCCTGCGTGGTGGCAGACTCTTCCGGCACGGACATTGCGCAGGAAGCCACCTCCATCATCTGCCGGCAATTGGAAGTCACAGGCGTGCGCCTCATCGACCCAGAACCAACCATCTCCCCGCTAGCCGCCCCGGACCCACTCGATCCGCCTCCTCACCCGGTTCCTGAAACCACTGATTCGGCACCTCCCACTACGGTGATGGAGGCACCTGCTTATGACGAGCCGGTAACGCCACGCTGGACCGACCGCCTGCGCGGTTGGCTCGGAGCCATCGATATCTTTCATGTGGCAATTGCCGTGGTCATCATCGCCGTGGCTGGGGCTTCTTGGTGGGCCATCGGTGCCCAAGCTTCAGACGATGACGACGCCGCTTCGGATGCATCGCACCCGCAACCCCGCGCTGCCGAGCCAAGCGGCGATGGTGCGGCGGAGTCCGCGCCGGCCTCGCCGCAACCGGGAATGCCAGGCGCGTCAGATTCCGGCAGCGACGAATTGAACCCAGGCGAAAAGCGCTTAGACGTGGAAGGAATGTCAGTAGTAGTCCCCAGTGGGTTCCACACCAAGGTAGAAGATGGTCTGGTCACCGCCACCGGGAAAGACCCGAACCTACGCATCCTGCTGGCGGCGGATGAGATGTTTAACGTGCCGGCGGATGCCCTGTTCAAAGAAATTCACGCGCAGGTCGACGAAGATCCGACGCTTCGCGATGCCACCGATGAGGCAGGGCGCCTGACCTATACCGAAGACCCCGGGGACGGCTCCTTGGTGGAATGGACCACTTGGGAAGACCGAGGCCACCAGATGTCCGTGGGGTGCCATACCCGGCATAACTCCAACGCCGTTCAAAAGGCAGCCTGCCGCATGGCCACGGAAAGCCTGGTCAAAAAATAGTCTCAAAAACTTTGCCCCAGCCGGGAACCGTTTGGCGGAAAGTTCAGTCCAATAAGAGTGAGAAAGCACAGATGCGAAGCACAGCTGCTTTTTCGGGGGAAATACACACAATCTCATCCGCCCTAAGGAGGGGCGCACTCTTATGTCTCAGACTTTCAAGACACAAGCCGATGTCATGGTTGCCACCGCTGGCAAAGTCGATAACACCAACGATGAAGTCCAAGGCGAGCTCACCCGCCTGCAGGGCGTCGTCGACTCCGTCCGTGGCAGCTGGGTTGGCCAGGCGCAGGTCTCCTTCGATGACCTGATGCAGCGCTACAACACCTCTGCACAGCAGCTGCGCGAGGCCTTGGCCTCTATCTCTGACAATATCCGCAGCAACGCCCACAACTTCGACAACGTGGAAGCAGAAAACACCCAGGCCTTCTCCAACGTGGGCGGCGGCCTCGCCCTCTAAACCGCTCCGCACAGTTCACTACTCCGCAGCCCAAAAGCTATAGATTCACAGAAGGGAATCCACCACCACATGTCCGAGATCAAGTACGAATTCGGTGCCATTTCTTCCGCCGCAGCCGATATCAACGCCACCTCTGGTCGCATCAACAGCACCTTGGCAGACCTGAAGGCGCGCCTACAGCCGATGGTAAGCACCTGGGAGGGTGAGTCCGCCGTGGCTTATAACCAAGCGCAGGCCAAGTGGGACAAGGCGTCCCAGGAACTCAACACCGTGCTCGCCACCATCTCCAAGACCGTCGCGCAGGGCAACGATGCAATGAGCGACGTCAACCGTCGCGCCGCCGCAAGCTGGGGTTAAATCCACACCCTGTTTGCACGGTTCCACGCTGTCGCCGTCGGGGCTGCGGTGCCACTGACACACCCGCGTGGCAGGAGGCGGACGCAGCCGCAGCCTTGGCCACGAAACCAGCGTGGCTACTCCTTTTCTAGTTCTATTCTCTTGCGATCTCTTCCACTCTTTGAAGTCGTACCTTTCTAGTCCATACCCACGAGCCGGCACCTCCCGTTTGAGCCGCGGAAGGTGCCGGTTTCGGCGTTTTGGTCTTTGGGCAGGTGAGCAAGTAGGGTAGGAAACCTATGTGTTCGCTCGTCGGCAAGCAGCTGGCGAAGCGCTCCCTGCAGGTCTCCACCGGCCGCTGTACGGGAGTGAATGGATGCTTAGCGCTGGCCGGCAGTTCCGAGACAGACTTTCAAGGAGTCAAATTGTCTACTTTCCACCCAAAGAGCGGTGACATCACCCGCAAGTGGTACGTCATCGACGCTACTGATGTGGTGCTGGGCAAGCTCGCTTCCACCGTTGCAGACCTGCTGCGCGGCAAGCACAAGCCACAGTTCGCACCAAACGTTGATGCTGGTGACCACGTCATCATCATCAACGCTGACAAGATCCACGTTTCTTCCGTCAAGCGCGGCCGCGAGATGCGCTACCGCCACTCCGGTTACCCGGGCGGCCTGAAGTCCATGACCCTGGGTCAGTCTTTGGACGCCAACCCGGTTCGCGTTATCGAAGAATCCGTTGCCGGCATGATGCCGCACAACAAGCTCTCCCGCGCTTCCATCAAGAAGCTGCACGTCTTCGCAGGCGAAGAGCACCCGTACGCCGGCCAGAAGCCGGAAACCTTCGAGTTTAAGCAGGTGGCACAGTAATGTCTGAGCAGAACATCGACAACAACGTAGCCGACGCTGCTGACATCGCTGCAGCAAGCGCCGCTACCGAAGAGTTCACCAACACCATCGGTGATTCCATCGCACCGGCCGAGACCGAAGAGGTCGAGGCTGCCGCTCCGGTACACGAGGGCCCGATCCAGACCGTCGGTCGTCGTAAGCGCGCCGTCGCACGTGTTCGCCTCGTTGCTGGCTCCGGCCAGATTGTGGTTAACGGCCGCGAGTTCGGCGAGTACTTCCCGAACAAGCTGCACCAGCAGGATATCCTCACTCCGCTGACCCTGCTGGAGCGCGAGAACCAGTTCGACCTCAAGGTCACCGTTAACGGCGGCGGCCCAACCGGTCAGGCTGGCGCCCTGCGTCTGGCTATCGCTCGTGCACTGAACATCTACAACCCGGCTGACCGTACCGCCCTCAAGAAGGCTGGTCTGCTCACCCGAGATGCTCGTGCAGTTGAGCGTAAGAAGGCTGGTCTGCACAAGGCACGTCGCGCACCGCAGTACTCCAAGCGTTAATCTCGCTTCTACTGCGCGCGCAAGCGCAACGCAAAGCCGCTGCTTCCTTTGGGAGGCGGCGGCTTTCGTCGTTTTTGAGCTTTGGCAGAGGAGAACGACACCTCTGCATGGTAGTACTATCTGTGGTACTGATTAGTTGTGGGTAGCAGCGTAGAAGAAATCTTGGCCAAAATGAAAAGAAGCCCAGTGAACATAGCTTTTTCGGATCTAGTAAGTGTGTGTGACTATTTTTTTGAGCGAAGAAGCAGCAAAGGTACGTCGCACAGAACTTATAAGACGCCATGGCGTGGAGATCCCCGAGTGAATATTCAGAACGCGAAAGGAAAAGCGAAAGCTTACCAAGTTCGCCAAGTTCTTAAAGCGGTACAAAGGCTACAAAGCGAGCAAGAAAGAAGATAAAAATGGACGTCAGCAAATACACCTATCAAGTCTTCTGGTCTGAAGAGGATAATGAGTTTGTGGCGACGGTTGCCGAGTTTCCTTCACTATCGTGGCTGGATTCTGACCGTAGCTGTGCAGAGCAGGAACTGCTGAAGTTGGTTGCGGAAGTAGTAGAAGATATGCAGGTTTCAGGGGAAGTCATCCCTCAGCCGTTGGGGGCTCGTTCATATTCGGGAAAATTCAACGTTCGAACCTCTCCGTCGCTGCATCGTAAGCTAGTGATGGAAGCAAAGACGGAAGGAATTTCACTCAACGCATTGATAAACCAGAAGCTTGCCTCCGCCTAGCCCGCCCCAACATGCAATCGATGGGCACAGGAGTGCATAATTGATTGCATGACTCGACTTTTTGGAACCGATGGCGTTCGCGGCCTCGCGAACAAGAAGCTGACCCCTATTCTGGCCTTGCAGCTAGGCCAGGCCGCTGCGGAGGTATTTACCGCCAAGCGTGAATCCTACGAGCGCCAGCCGCTGGCCATTATTGGCCGCGACCCGCGTGTTTCTGGCGAGATGCTGGATGCGGCGATTGCGTCCGGGCTGGCTTCCCGCGGCGTGGACGTGGTGCGCGTAGGCGTGCTGCCGACGCCGGCGATTGCCTACCTGACGGATGACTATGGTGCGGATTTGGGCGTGATGATTTCCGCCTCCCACAACCCGATGCCAGACAACGGCATCAAGTTCTTCTCCGCAGGTGGTAAGAAGCTACCAGACGAGGTAGAAGATCAGATTCAGGCCACCATGGAAAACCTCACCGAGGATGGCCCGACCGGCACCAAGTTGGGCCGCATCATCTCGGAGGCCCCGGACGGACGCGAGCGCTACCTCAACCACTTGAAGGAAGTGGTCTCCACCGACCTGAGCGGCATCAAGGTGGTCGTAGACACCGCCAATGGTGCGGCCTCCAAGGTTGCTCCGATCGCCTACGAGGCGGCTGGTGCAGAGGTTATTGCTATCCACAACAAGCCGAATGCCTTCAATATCAATGAGGACTGCGGTTCGACGCACATTGAAAAGGCACAGGCAGCCGTCGTCGAGCATGGCGCCGATCTGGGCCTAGCCCATGATGGCGACGCCGACCGTTGCCTGGCTGTGGATGCCGAGGGCAATGTTGTCGACGGTGACCAGATTATGGCCCTGCTGGCCGTAGGCATGAAGGAGGACAATGACCTGCGCTATAACACTCTGGTAGCAACCGTCATGTCTAACCTGGGCCTGAAGCTAGCCATGCAGGAACAAGACATCGAGGTGCGCCACACCGCAGTAGGTGACCGCTACGTGCTGGAAGAGCTTAACCGCGGCGATTTCTCCTTGGGCGGCGAGCAGTCTGGCCACGTCGTGTTGCCAGATGATTGCACGACTGGCGACGGCACGCTTACTGGCCTGTCCATCATGGCGCGCATGGCCAAGTCCGGAAAGTCCCTGAAGGAATTGGCATCGGTAATGACCGTGCTGCCGCAGGTGCTCATTAACGTGCCGGTTTCTGATAAGGGCGTCATCATGGACGCCCCCGAGGTACAAGAAGCCATTGCCCAGGCCGAGGAAGAACTCGGCGAAACCGGCCGCGTCCTGTTGCGCCCCTCCGGCACTGAGGAGGTTTTCCGCGTCATGGTGGAGGCCGCCGATAAGGAGCAGGCCCGCAAGGTTGCCGGCAGGCTCTCCGCCATCGTTTCCTCGGTCTAGCGCAACCGCCTGGTGCGGAAGAATTTTGGCATCCTAGGGAACCATTTGGCGCAATCCCCAGTCCAATGAAGGTGAGAACTTTTACCGCATATGGATTTGGGGGAATACACCAGTGTCTGAGGTTTTTCTTCGCCCCTCGGAGGCGATGTCCGCACTACGGCAGGTCGTAGCCGATAACGACGAACAACGCGATGCCCACCGGGCCGAGGTGCCGGATTTTCCGGTGGCCGCGGCTGGACGCAACCTTGGCGGCCACGGTGAGCGCATTCGCGATGTCTTGGCGCGCATCCATGAGCGCGGCGGGCAGAGGTTGGATAACTTATCCGCCACCGCCCACGCCGCCCATGAACAGGTGCGCGCCATTGCCGATTTTGATGAGTCCTTCGGCAGCTCCTTTGCGCGCGGCGGGGAGGCGGACAGCAAGTGAGTACGCTGACAAAATCCCTGCTGGGGGACTATTCAAACGCGATTTCCCAATTCCAATTCGCATGCTTGGGAAGCTACTCGGGCCCCAGCATGCCGATGAACCTACTGGGGGAGCTAGTCGGTGCGGTGGACGGTATCGCGCCCGAAAACCTGGTGAAAAACACCGTTGCGGCCGTAGGCGGTAACCGCCCGAAGGGAGGCGGTGCTGGATTAGCGGGCTATTTGCAGCAAGATGATTCCGAGGTTGCTCAAGGCGCTATGCGCGAGCACCTGTGCGGCGTGCAGGAAGATTTCGACATTGACCGCCAGGATGCTGCCCATCTCACCAGTTCGGCGGAGCAGTGCTCGGGCGCTATTGCCGACGTCGTCGATGTCTCCGACACCGCCCTTACTGAGCTCATCTCTGCGGTCATCCCACTGCTGAATATCTTGTCCATGGTGGCCACCAAGCACCCGCTGGCCAGGTTTATTATCCCGATTCTTTCCACCATCGGCGGGCGCGTTATCGAAGAGACGAATCACAATATCGCTAGCACCTGCCGCGACCGCGATGATGCGATTGAGTCCTGCTATAACGAGTTTGAATCGCGCTGCGAATGCGTCTGCGAGCGCCCAATGCCGGAAGAATGCCCGACGCCAGCTAAACCTACAGATGATGCCTGCCTCGCACCGGTAGAGCAATGCCCGGAGACTCCTACTCCCACTAAGCCGATGCCGAAGGAAGAATGCCCACCTCCGCCCTCGCAGCCCACCGAGCCAGCCCAGGTGGAGTGCCCACCAGAGCCCAAGCCCATGCCGGAGCCCGACTCAAAGCAAGAATCCAGCCAGACCACTTCCACGCCGCCACAGCCGACGCCTCCTTCGCCACCACCAGTTCCGCCAAGGGAATGCCCCGAGCCCGAGCCGGAGCAATCATCCAAGACGGAAGTGCACACGGAGACCACCGCAGAACACGGCGCGGGCTGCCACTGCCAAGAGTGCACCGAGCAATCATTTACCGAGCGTCCATCGCAGTCCCAGCGCGAAGTAGAGATCACCAGGCCGGCACAGGCGGAGATCATTCCGCCGCCGGAGCCGCCAGAACAGCCACAGCAAGAAGAAGAGCCGTGCCCGGAACCTGAACCTCAGCCAGAGCCGAAACCTAAGCCAGACATGGATACAGAACCCGCTTCTGAATCGGGCGCAGGCGAGGAAACGCTCTGCCCTGAAAATACCGCGGGAAATTCTGAAGAATGTGTGGAAACGACCCAAACCAGCTCAGAAGGCTGTGGAATTGAATCCTCCTGCAGTGGCAGCCTCGGCCTGGTAGGGGCCGGAATCGCTTTAGTAGGCGTGGGCCTCATTGTGGAAGGTGCCGCGCAGTGCCTGGAGCACATGTCCGACGCGGATTGCCCGGTGCAAGAGCCTGAACCGGGCCCTGAGCCTGAGCCAGAACCAGAACCTGATCCCTGCCCGGAACCTGAGCCCGAACCCGAGCCGGAGCCTTGTCCTGAACCGGAGCCAACTGGCGATGATGGCGTAATGGCGCCGCCTCCTGAGCTGTCTCAGGTAGAGGAGCCAACGCCGCCACCAGAGAAGGTGGCACACCTCCAGGCGGCCGGTCCAGCAGAGGCACCGTCACCAGCCCCAACCCCAGCTCCTGAACCAGCACCGGCACCGGACCCAGCACCGCAGCCGGCTCCAGAAGAAGCACCGGCACCGGCACCAGCGCCGCAGCAAGAGGCGGCACCCGCGCCAGAAGAACCAACCATTAAGGCACGAAAGGCAGGTCAGTGGTAATGAATAACGACTTCGCAGAATTTGCGCAGGGCTTTCGGGAAAGGACGGCTAAACGCCTGCTGGAATTTGAAAAAACGCTGGCGAAAGCGCAAGACGAGCTAGAAAAGTCCGCGGATAAGGCCATGCAGGAGGCGCGAAGGGAGAAGGGGCAGGTGGGGCGTCGGCAAGCGGCGGCGATGCCAAGGCCCCGATATGGCGCTGCCCCGGCGCGCTCAAGGAACGCGTCGGGGCAGGTGCAATCTGTGCTGCGGCGGGGCTAATACCTTAGGCGTCGCGGGTGACGCCGGCGCGCTCGGCCAAGTCCTCGCCTACGAGGCTTTCGACCTTCTTGGCGCTCGCCTCTGGATCCGCAAAGGCGGCATAGGTGGAATCGCCATTGAGGGTGGCCAGCAGGAAGCCGGTGACCAAGCCGCGGGCGATTTCGGTAGGGCCGGACTGGAAGGCGGCGGTGCCGATGGCGAGCTTGCGCAGGCGATCCTCGGTAAAGCCGGCGTGGCTGCCCTTGTCGATGGCGCGGAAGCAGACCGGTCCGTTCCAGTTATGGGCCAGCTTGGCGGGGTTGCCGGCATTGAAAATATCTTCCTGGCCGGAGCCAATGACCAAGCCCGGGGTAGTAATGCGGCGGGCTGCCTGCACCGCAGACGGCGCGGTGATGGAAGGGTAAATCGCGGCGACGGCGGCGACCTTCTGGTTATCTAAGGCGCCGAGCACGGCTGTGCCACCGCCCATGCCGTGGCCAATCATGCCGAGCTTGCCCGGAGAGACCGTAATATTGCCAGCGCCAAGCTTTACCCCAGCGGCAATCTGCAGCGCGGATTCCATATCCGCGGCCAAGTTGCGGTGGTTGGGGAAAGGGCCGGTCTCGGAATCGGGGGCTACCACGACGATGCCCCAGCTAGCCAGGTGGCGCAGGGTGGCGTGGTAATCCTTAATCTTGTGCATCCAGTCATGGCCAAAGGCCACGGCGGGCAGGCTTTGGCCCTCCGCAGGGGTATAAACCTTGCCGGTGACTCCGGCATAGTCAAGGTCGCCAACCAAAACTCGGTTGCGACCGCGCTTCGACAACGTTGCTAGATGTTTATTCAAATTCGCAGACACGCATTCCAGGATAGAGGAAGATCACCCGCTAGGCGGGAAAGGGTGCGGGTTTATCTGAGAAATGTCTGCGTAGTATCCAGCCGAGCCACGGGTGTGGTGGAAAGGCTTTCCTAAGCCCCTCCTAACTTGCGCCCCTGTGGGTAGGGGAGTGCAATGTGTGGGCAACTACATACTCTATTTTTCTGGGAAGGCGGGCTGCGGTACATGACTACCGGCGTCGTTGATGTGGAAGAACTTTCTACTCGTTATGGGATGGAGGTAAAGACCGAGGTTATTGACCGCGTGGCACATGCCTCCGATGCCTCGCATTACCTGTACACCCCTAAGGCAGTCATTGAGGCCCGCTCGGCCGAGCACGTGGCTGCCATCTTCCGCGCGGGCCGGCAGCAGAATGTTCCGGTCACCCTGCGCTCCGGCGGTACCTCCCTTGCCGGCCAGGCTTCCGGCGATGGCTACCTGGTGGACGTGCGCAAGCACTTCCGCGGCATCGAGGTATTGGATGAGGGCAAGCGCGTGCGCGTCCAGCCCGGCGCCACGGTGCGCCAGGTCAACGCCCGCCTGGGCCTGCGCAATCGCAAGCTTGGCCCGGATCCGGCTAGTGAATCTGCCTGCACCATCGGTGGCGTGGTGGCCAATAACTCCTCCGGTATGGCCTGCGGTACCGAGCTCAATACGTATAACACTCTGGAATCGCTAACCTTCGTGCTGCCTACCGGCACCGTGATCAATACCGCCGATGCGGATGCAGACCGGCAGTTCCAACAGCAGGAACCGGAGCTGGTGGAAACACTTACCCGCCTGCAGCGCCGCGTGCGCGATAACCAGGAGTCCGTGGATATTGTCCGCCGCCACTTCCAGCTGAAAAACACGATGGGCTATGGCCTCAATTCCTTCCTGGATTTTGATAGCCCGGTCAAGCTCTTTGAGCACCTGCTCATCGGCTCGGAGGGAACCCTGGCCTTCATCGCTGAGGCGGTATTCCGCACCGTGCCCATTTCCAAGCTGACCACCACCACGGTGGCTGTCTTTGATGACCTCACCGCTGCCACCAAGTCCCTGCCGGCCCTGCTAGATACCGGGGCGGCCACCCTGGAGCTGATGGACTCTGCCTCGATCCGCGTAGGCCAAGGCTTTGACAAGATCCCGCAGGCCATCACCGGTTTCGATGTGGACAAGCAGGCCGCACTGCTCATTGAGTACCACGCGGATGCAGAAGAAGAACTGCGGGAGAAGGAAGGCAAGGGCTCGCAGCTTCTGCGCGAGCTGCCGCTGCAATCGCCGGCTGCCTTCTCGGCCGATGCCGCTTCGCGCAATACCGCGTGGAGCTTCCGCAAGGGCCTGTACGCCCAGGTCGCTGAGGCGCGCCCGTCCGGTACAACCGCGCTTTTGGAAGATATCGTCGTGCCCGTGGGGGATTTGGCTGATACCTGCTCTTCCCTGCAGGAACTCTTTGCCCGCTATGGCTATGACGACGCCGTTATCTTCGGCCACGCCAAAGACGGCAATATCCACTTCCTGCTCACGGACCGTTTTGAAGGCGATGACGCCATCGGTCGGTATAACGACTTCAACGAGGGCATGGTGGACTTGGTTCTCTCGGCCGAGGGCAACCTCAAGGCCGAGCACGGCACCGGCCGCGCCATGGCGCCATATGTACGCCGCCAGTATGGCGACGAACTCTACGCGGTCATGCAAGAACTCAAGCGGGCCTGCGATCCCACCAACACGATGAACCCAGGCGTTATCTTGGACGATGACCCCGATGCGCACATCAAAAACATCAAGCTCAACCCCACCGTGGAAGAGGAAGTGGACCGCTGCGTGGAGTGCGGCTACTGCGAGCCGGTCTGCCCGTCGCGCGATCTCACCCTTACCCCGCGCCAGCGCATCGTCGTGCGCCGCGCCCGCAAGCGCGCGGAAGAAGCCGGCGATAGCCAGCTCGTAGCCGAGCTGGATGGGGCCTATGAATACATGGGCATCGAGACCTGCGCGGTGGATTCCATGTGCCGCACCGCCTGCCCGGTAGGTATCGATACCGGCAAGTTCATCAAGCGCCTGCGCCGCGAGGAGGCCCAACCAGCGCAGCAGAAGCTGTGGGGCGCTGCCGCCAAGAACTGGCAGGTGGTTAGCCAAGGCGCCGGGCTGGCGCTGACCGGCGCGCACCTGCTGCCCACCGAGCTGGTCAAGAAGGTCACCGACGTGGGCCGCAACCTCATCGGCACCGATAATCTGCCGCAGTACCAGCCGGAGCTGGGCAAGGGCGGCAAGTCCCGCGGCCGCTTGGCCGGGCGCGTGGGAGACCGCTACGCTCAGACCACCGGAATTTACCTGCCGGCCTGCGTGAACACCATGTTTGGCCCGCAGGGCGGTGGCAAGGGCACTACCGATTCCTTCGTGGCTCTCTTGGAGCGCGCCGGGGTAGCGCTGGAGGTTCCGGAGGGCATCGACAAGCTCTGCTGTGGCACGCCGTGGGCCTCTAAGGGCATGCAGGCCGGCCACGATGCGATGGAGCAGCGCGTGCGCGATATCGTCATGGAGGCCACCGATGGTGCGCGCCTGCCGGTCATCGTGGACGCCAGCAGCTGCACCGCCGGGTTTAAGGACATGCTGGAGTCCGTGGGCATTACCGTTCTTGACGCCATTAGCTTTACGGCCGATACCCTCCTGCCGCAGCTTGAGGTGAAGAACCCGGCGGACTCCGTGACCGTGCACCCCACCTGCTCTGCCTTCCAGCTGGGCATGATGGAAGACGTGGAGAAGGTAGCCCGCGCCGCCGCGGCCGAGGTACACATTCCCACTGACTGGAATTGCTGCGGCTATGCCGGCGATCGCGGCATGCTGCATCCGGAGCTAACCGACGCCGCAACGCGCGCCGAAGCCGCGCAAGTCAAGGAAATCGGGGCGCAGTATCACGCCTCGACCAACCGCACCTGCGAGCTCGGCCTGACCCGTGCTACCGGCGAGGATTATCACCACATTCTGGAACTTTTGGAGCAGGCGACGCGCTAGTTTTCCCAGCGCACTAGCGGGTGGGGCGCTAAGCCCCGCTTGCCGACGCCCCGCCCGCCTAGAGGTTTCTTCCCCGTGCTGTAAAATCAGCAACCATGTGTGGAATTGTTGGATATATTGGTCACGCTGGTGGTGACCGTGATTACTTCGCCCTCGACGTAGTTCTAGAAGGTCTGCGCCGTTTGGAATACCGCGGCTATGACTCCGCTGGCGTAGCAATGTACGCCGATGGGGACATTAGCTGGCGCAAGAAGGCCGGTAAGGTCGCTGCGCTGGATGCTGAGATTGAGGCCCGCCCGTTGCCAGACTCCGTGCTGGGCATTGGCCATACCCGCTGGGCTACCCATGGTGGCCCTACCGACCTGAATGCGCACCCGCACGTGGTCGATGGCGGCAAGCTGGCCGTGGTGCACAACGGCATCATTGAGAACTTCGCCGAGCTCAAGTCCGAGCTTTTGAGCAAGGGCTACAACTTTGTTTCCGAGACCGACACTGAGGTTGCCGCTACGTTGCTGGGCGATGTCTTCCACAACGAGGCCGCTGGGGACCTCACCAAGGCAATGCAGCTGACCTGCTCCCGCTTGGAGGGCGCCTTCACACTGCTGGCCATCCACGCCGAGCAGGCCGATCGCATCGTTGCCGCTCGCCGTGACTCGCCGCTGGTTATCGGCCTGGGCGAGGGCGAGAACTTCCTCGGTTCCGACGTATCTGGCTTCATCGATTACACCAAGTCCGCCGTGGAGATGGACAACGACCAGGTCGTGACCATCACCGCCGACGAGGTGGAAATCACCGATTATGCGGGCAACCCTGCACAGGGCAAGCCTTTTGAAATCAAGTGGGATGCCGCCGCTGCCGAAAAGGGTGGCTTCGATTCCTTCATGGAAAAGGAAATTCACGACCAGCCCGCCGCTGTGCGCGATACCCTGCTCGGCCGCTTTGATGAACAGGGCCAGCTGGCTCTCGATGATCTGCGCATCGATGAGACCGTATTGAAGTCCATCGACAAGATCATCGTCATTGCTTGCGGTACCGCGGCCTACGCGGGCCACGTGGCGCGCTATGCCATCGAGCACTGGTGCCGCATTCCTACCGAGGTCGAGCTCGCCCACGAGTTCCGCTACCGCGATCCGATCGTGAACGAGAAGACCCTCGTCGTCGCGCTGTCCCAGTCTGGCGAGACCATGGACACCCTGATGGCTGTGCGCCACGCCCGTCAGCAGGGCGCCAAGGTTATTGCCATCTGCAATACCCAGGGCTCGTCCATTCCGCGCGAATCCGATGCTGCGCTCTACACCCACGCCGGTCCGGAAATCGCCGTGGCCTCCACCAAGGCCTTCCTGGCGCAGATTACCGCCACCTACCTGCTTGGCCTCTACCTGGCCCAGCTGCGCGGCAACATGTTCGCCGATGAAATCCAGAGCGTTCTTGCTGAGCTGCGCCACATGCCGGACAAGGTCCAAAACGTCATCGATGAAGAGGACCAGGTGGCCAACCTGGCCAACTCCATGAAGGATGCGGAATCCGTGCTCTTCTTGGGCCGCCACGTCGGATTCCCTGTAGCTCTTGAGGGCGCGCTGAAGCTCAAGGAAATCGCCTACCTGCACGCCGAGGGCTTTGCCGCCGGCGAGCTCAAGCACGGCCCGATTGCACTGATTGAGGAAGGCCAGCCGGTCTTCGTTATCGTGCCGTCCCCGCGCGGCCGCGACTCCCTGCACTCTAAGGTTGTCTCCAATATCCAGGAGATCCGCGCTCGTGGTGCCATCACCATCGTGATTGCGGAGGAGGGCGATACCGCCGTGGAGGATTACGCTAACCACGTCATCCGCATCCCGAAGGCACCGACCCTCATGCAGCCGCTACTGGCCACCGTGCCGCTGCAGATCTTCGCCGCTCACGTAGCCAAGTCCAAGGGCTACGACGTGGACCAGCCGCGTAACCTGGCCAAGTCCGTGACCGTGGAGTAATCCACCCCAAACGGCACTAGCAAAGCCTCCTTGCCCGCCGCGTAGCTTGCGCGGTAGGAAGGAGGCTTTTCTGTTGCACGCAGATCTTCCCAGGCACGGTGCTTGAAAACGGGCCACACCCCGCTCGAATTCTGCACATGGGTGAGCAGTGGCACAATGGTGAGCATGCTGAAAACCACGATTGATCTCTCCGCCATAGCGCACAACGTCCGCCTCATCAAGGAAAAGGTGGGGCCTGAGGTCAAGCTCATGTGCGTGGTCAAGGCCGATGCTTATGGGCACGGCGCGGCCAAGGTTGTGCCGGTGATGGCGCGCGCCGGTGCGGATTGCTTTGGCGTGGCCACCTTGCGGGAGGCGGTGGACCTGCGCCGCGCGGGCGTGGATGCGCCCATCGTGGCGTGGATTTGGCAAACAGATGAAATCCTCGAAGAAGCCTTGGCCAATGGAATCGAGGTAGCGGTCAACTCCCTTGAGCAGGCGCATAAGCTGGTCAAGGCCGATTTTCCTGCCGAGGTATACGTCAAGGTGGAAACCGGCATGCACCGCTCCGGTGTGGACGAAGGGGATTGGGCAGAGACCTTTAAGGTGTTGCGCGATGCCCCACACATCAAGGTGCTCGGGCTCATGTCCCACTTTGCGTGCGCCGATGAGCCGGATAATCCGCACAATGACGCGCAAGAGGAGGCGTTCCGCACGGCCCTGCAACTCGCGCGTGAGATTGGTTTGGAATGCCCAATCAATCACCTGGCCAATTCGCCCGCAGTGCTGACGCGTCCTTCCTCCTATTTCGAGCAGGTGCGCGTAGGCGCCGCTTGCTATGGCTTGGAGCCCATTGAAGGACGCGAACACGGCTTGCGCCCGGCCATGACCTGGTCCGGGCAGATTTTTAACGTCAAGCCCATTAAACCGGGGGAGGGCACGTGCTACGGATTGACCTGGAAGGCGGATAAGTCGGGATTTTTGGCCACAGTGGACTGTGGTTATGCCGATGGCCTGCCGCGTGGCTATCAGGGCGACCTGCACGTGGGCATTGGTGGGCACCTCTACCCGCAGGTAGGAAGAATCTGCATGGATCAGATTGTGGTGGACTTAGGTGAGAACCCGCATGGCGTGGACACGGGGCAAGACGCCGTGATCTTTGGCAACGGGGGAGTATCGGCCACGGATCTCGCCGCGGCAGCAGGCACCATTAACTATGAGGTGGTGTGCCTGCCCGATGGCCGCACCGAACGCGAATATATAGGAGAAGAAAATGCGCAATAGCTTTCCCGAATCCGGCAGCCGCGACCTATCCACGGTGGAAGACACCTATGCCTTTGGTGAAGAGCTAGGTGCGGCGCTTGAAGCCGGCGATGTAGTGATCCTGGATGGGCCGTTGGGGGCTGGAAAGACGACGCTGACGCAGGGCGTCGCCAAGGGCATGCAGGTTAAAGGCCGCGTTACCTCGCCAACCTTCGTTATCGCCCGCGTGCACCGCTCTACTGTGGGTGGGCCAGACCTTGTGCACGTGGATGCCTACCGCCTGCTCGATGAAGGCGGTGCTAATTCCGGGGACCCGCTAGGGGAGCTCGACGCGCTGGATCTGGACACGGAGCTAGAGGACGCCGTGGTTATTGCCGAATGGGGCGGGGGACTCGTGGAACAGATTGCGGAGCGCTACCTATTTATCAGCATCGACCGTGAGCCGGTGGACTATGCCGGCGCAGAAGAGGATGTTCGCCGCTTCACATGGTCTTGGAAAAGTGGTGCATAGTACATCGTTCCGCCTTATAGGGGGTTAAGTGATGAATATCCCAGAAAGCAAACTTGATCCGGGTATAACCACTACGTAATTCTATTAAGGTGTTGAATTTTCTCGCCTCAAGTCCTTTGCTATCTCTCTTCGTCATCATGGCGGTGGGTCTAGCGATTGGCAAGATCAAGATCTTCGGCATCTCTCTCGGTGCCGCGGCTGCGATGTTTGTGGCACTGGGTCTTTCTACTGCTAATCCGGATATCCAAATTCCGCCGCTGGTCTATCAATTTGGCCTGGCGATCTTCGTTTATGCCATTGGCCTTAGCTTCGGGCCTTCCTTCGTCCGCGAGTTTAAAACCCGCGGCTGGAAGCTCACCGTCTTCATGCTGGGCATGTTGGTTGTTTTGGTCGCCGTTGGCTATGGCCTCATCCGTGGCTTTGGCCTGAGCGTGCCAGAAGCCGTCGGCATGTTCGCCGGTTCGCTCTCCTCCACGCCGGGTATGGCTGCCGTGGTGGAAATGGTGGGCGATTCCACCCCGGTCGTCGGTTACTCCTTGGCCTACCCAGGCGCGGTTATTGGCGCGATTCTCGTCGCCGCCATTGGCGCCAAGGTTGTCAAAGCCAACCATGAGGAAGATGCCCGCGCAGAGGGCATGATTCCCGCCGAGCTCGTAGCCAAAGGCGTGCGCCTGACCAAGAACTTCAATGACACCGCTGGTCATATCTACCGCGTTACTGGCCAGACCGTTGTGGCTACTCGTATCATCTCCGACGAGGAGCGCCACCGCCTCGCCGTCCCAGAAATGCCACTGTGCGAGGGTGAAGCATATCTGCTCAACGGCTCCGAAGAGGCCGTCGATAAGGCCATTGAGGTCTTGGGTGAAGAACACCCAGTGGAGCTGACCGAGGACGCTGGGCTTAAATACACCCGCGTTACCGTGTCCAACCCGGAGATTGCCGGTAAATCCGTCCGCGAGATCAAGGCCCTCGACCACGGCTTTATCATCGCTCGTATCCGTAAGGGCGATAAGGACCTCGTGCCGCACCCGGACACTGTGCTCAACTACTCCGACCGCGTTCGCGTGGTGACTAGCCCGAGCCGCTTGCCATACGTGCGCAAGTACCTCGGTGACTCTGAGGCCGCGTTGGGTAATGCGGACCTGCTGTCCATGGCCATCGGCCTGTCCTTGGGTATGCTGCTCGGCCTCATTCCGATTCCGATGCCGGGCGGTTCCACCCTGCAGCTGGGCTTCGGTGGCGGGCCCGTGGTCGTCGGCCTGCTCTTGGGCTACCTTAACCGTACCGGCCCGTTGAACTGGCAGATGCCATTCCACACCCGTGAGACCTTGTCCAATATGGGCCTTACCTTGTTCCTGGCCGGCGTGGGTACCTCGGCCGGCGCCTCCTTCCGCGATGCCCTGACGGATCCATCCTCCCTGACCATCATGGGCGTGGGCCTTATCATCACCCTGGTCTCCGCCATCCTGATCGGGGTCATCGGCATGCTGGTGCTCAAGCTGAAGTGGGACGAGGCCATGGGCTGTGCGGCCGGCATGACCACCAACCCGGCAGTCTTTGCCTATATTCGTGATCAAACCGGCACCGAGCTGGCTGGCCGCGGATGGGCCACGGTCTATCCCACTACAATTATCGGCAAGATTATTGCCTCGCAGGTGTTGCTCCTGTTGTTGCTATAGCGGCAATATCTCGCGTTAATTACTCACCCACAGGGTCGCCCGCCTACACTGGCAGGCACTACCCTGTGGGTTTTGTGTTGCGGTGAACCAGGTAGCATCGGTTGCCAGAACTACCGCCGCCCGCCTGAAACTTAAACATTTTTCAAGGAGCCATACTCATCCCATGACTAAATTCGCTCGCAACCTCACCGCCGCCATCATCGCCATCTTTATCGTTGTCATGATGGTTCTTCTTGCTTCCTCCACACTGCGCGAGGAAAACCACTTGGAGGGAAACCTCTCCTCCACGTTGTCCAAGGCACCAAATAACTTGGAGGTCATGACCGTCATGCCCACCGATGTCTATGGCGAGGAGTACCCCGCTATTGGTTTCATCTGCCCAGGCATGCGCGAAGACAAGGTTAAAGAGGCACAGATCGATACCGAGAACATCACCTTTGAAGATGGTGCGGTGCCGGAAGGCAAGAGCTACGCGGTAGCCATCTCCCAGAGCGCTAAGCCCTTCATCGAAGAGCTGGATCCGGAAAAGGTCGAGGTGTGCGAGATGATTGACATGCAGATCAAGGCCATGGAGCAGCAGGGCCAGAGCCTTGATGGCGGCGTGCCCATGATCCAGGGCACCCAGCCGCTGGGCTTCCAGCGCGAGGATGGCACCTGGAAGATGGTTGCCTAATGCGCGTCCTCGCGATCGACACGGCCACCACCGCCCTGATTACCGGGGTAGTGGATACCGTCACCGGGCAGACCACCGAGCGCGTGTTGGAGGATACCCGCGCGCATAATGAGCTGCTCATTCCTACCATCACCGAGGTCCTCGCAGAGGCGGGCATGGAGTATTCCGACCTCGATGCGGTGGTCACCGGCGTGGGCCCGGGGCCATTTACCGGGTTGCGCGTGGGGATGGCGACGGCCTCCGCGCTTGCCGACGCCCTCTCTATCCCCCTCCACGGCATCTGCACCCACGATGCCATCGCGGCCGCCGCCGAGCTCCACGTAGATCCTGCCGCCGCGGCCGACGAAGCGACCGCCTTGGTAGCTACCGATGCTCGCCGCAAAGAGATCTACTGGGCCACTTATCGCGTTACCGACTCCGGAGTGCAGCGCATTTCTGGCCCCGCGGTGACGAAACCGGCCGAACTCGAGGTGGAACTTACCCCCACCGCCGAGGTCATCATCCCGGACCGCCTTGCTGAGCAACTCCCCGAGAAGCTCGCCGCCCTGCCGCACCGCGCGGCCCATCCAACCGCGGCGGCCCTTGTTGCCGCGGCCGACCTCGAGGCAGAACCCGTTCCCGTCGTGCCGCTGTACCTACGCCGCCCGGACGCGGTCCCGCCGAAGCAGAAGCAGCTTTCTGCCGCTATCCCCAGGGTCGAACTGTGAAGCTGCGCGAGCTAACCCCGGCCGATGCACCCCGGTGTGCCGAGCTGGAAGAGGTCCTTTTCCCAGGTGAAACCCCGTGGTCCAGCCGGATCTTCCGGGAAGAAATGGCCCAGCCCTTCAACTTCTATTTCGGGGTGGAAGGCGCGATCGAGGGACCGGAGCCCGTAAAGCTTTTGGGCTATGCGGGCATCGGCATGATGGGCCCGGCCGCGGACCCGGAGTTTGAAATCCATACCATTGGCGTCGACCCCGCCGCACAGCACCGCGGCATCGCGCGGATGATGATGGACAATATCTGCCATATCGCGGATCTTAAGGATGCCCCGGTCTTCCTCGAGGTTCGCGTGGGCAATGATCCCGCTATTGGCCTGTATGAGCGCTACGGCTTTGCCAAGCAGGGGATCCGCAAGAACTATTACCAACCTTCCGGGGCGGATGCGCACGTGATGGTGCGCCCGCGCCAGTCCGAGCGCCCAGAAGATTAAGGAGCAGTCATGAAGATCATGGGCATCGAGTCCTCCTGCGATGAAACCGGCGTGGGCATCGTCGATCTGCGCGAGGACGGTCACATGGACATCATCGCTAACGCCGTTGCTTCCTCCATGGAGCAGCACGCGCGTTTCGGTGGCGTCGTCCCGGAAATCGCCTCCCGTGCCCACCTTGAGGCCATGCCGCAGGTGATGCAGTCGGCGCTGAATGAGGCGGGCATCGAAAAGCCGGATGCCATCGCCGCCACCGTGGGGCCGGGTCTAGCCGGTGCTTTGCTGGTGGGAGCCTCGGCCGCCAAGGCCTATGCCGCGGCTTGGGGTGTGCCTTTCTACGGCGTCAATCACCTAGGTGGCCACGTTGCTGTGGCCAACCTGGAAGGCGAAGAGCTGCCGCACTCGGTGGCCCTCTTGGTCTCGGGCGGGCATACGCAGCTGTTGGAAGTAGAGGCCGTCGGCAAGCCCATGCGCGAGCTGGGCTCTACGCTTGACGACGCCGCCGGTGAAGCCTACGACAAAGTCTCCCGCCTTCTTGGTTTGGGCTACCCGGGCGGTCCGGTGATCGATAAGCTCGCCGCCCGCGGCGAGGCCACCATCGATTTCCCGCGCGGCATGTCCCGCGCCGAGGATCTGCGCGGCCCGCACCGCCACGACTTCTCCTTCTCTGGGCTCAAGACCTCCGTGGCCCGCTACGTGGAGCGCGCCGAAAAGGCAGGGGAGACCATCAGCGTGGAAGATGTCTGCGCCAGTTTTCAAGAAGCCGTGGCCGATGTCCTGACCGCCAAGGCCGTGCGTGCCTGCGAGGACACCGGCGCCCGCGTGCTGCTTTTGGGAGGCGGCGTGGCAGCCAATTCCCGCCTGCGCGAGCTGGCCGCCGAGCGCTGCGCCGCCGCTGGAGTAGAGCTGCGCGTGCCGCGCTTTTCCCTGTGCACCGATAACGGCGTGATGATCGCGGCCATCGGCGCGCAGCTCATCCATGAAGGCGCCCAGCCCTCTGGTCTCGGCGTAGGCACCGATACCCAGCTGGATGTAGAAGAGCCGCAGTTAACCTAAAGTTCTTCTCGCTCGCGCTGCAGGCGGGGCAGGGGGCCGGTACTCTAAAGAGCGTTCATGCCCTCTTGGCTTTCTGAAGGAGCTTTCTCTCATGACCGTCGGTTTCCTTGTCAACCCTGATCTCACCCGCCGCAAGCTAGAGTTCGAGCTGGAGCACGCCAACCAGTTCTTGGGCGGCACCACCGAGGACCGCGTCTCCGTTGTTTTCCAGGAAGATGGCACCACCTACGCCGCGCTCTACAACCCCGAAGCCAAGGCCGAAGGCGCCGAGCCGAACCCGGTAGCCTCCCTGGCGCGCAACGCAGCTGCCACCGGCAATGCCGCCTTCCTGCAGGACCCCATCCGCTCCATCTGCGGCCCGGTCATTTTCGTTGACGCCGAGGGCGAAGACACCACTATCGATGCCGTCATCGAATCCGTGGAACAAGGCATTCGCGCAGTGAAGAACTACCGCGAAGACAACCCGGACGAGTACACCCTCTGGCGCGCGGCCGTTATCAACTCCGATAAGAGCCTTTAAGCCAAGCCCTCACAGGTAGGGTTCAAGCGCTTTTCGCGCGCTCGTAATACGGTGTTCACATTCTTATGGTGTTCTAGGGAGCCGTACCGCTCCTTCTAAGACTCCAAAGGTGAAAACTGTATGCTCCGTTCATCGCGCTTCGTCGCCTCCTTCGCCACCGCCCTCGCCGTGGGTGGCGCTACCGCCCTCGTGCCCGCCACCCCAGCGCTGGCCGCTGATGCGCCCATCTACCGCACCATCCTGCAGCCGGGCGAGGATGAATCCCAGGTCATGGTCACCTGGCGCACGAAGTCCAAGGCAGACGAGGTCCTCGAGGTTACCGGCCCAGAAGGCACCACCACCTTCCAGGCCGACGAGCGCGATTATGGCGCATTGCTGTACAAGTCCCAGTTCGCCACCGCTACCAACCTGCAGCCGGATACCGAATATTCCTACCGCGTTGGTTCCGAGGAAGGCGGCTGGTCCGAGCCAGAGACCTTCAACACCGGCTCCAACGGCGATGACTGGTCCTTCCTTACCGTCGCCGACCCGCAGATCGGCGTGGACCTCAAGGTGGATGACCAAGCCGAACAGTGGCGCAAGACCATTGGTCACGCGGCCTCCCACGTGCCGAATGCCAGCATGATCTGGTCCCTGGGTGACCAGGTTGAGGGTTGGGGTGCGCAGGTACCGCAGTACGATGCATACTTCTCCGCCCCGGAGATTCGTCACATCCCCACCAACACGGTCCCGGGCAACCACGAGACCTATAACCTCACCATGAAGCATCATGATGAGCACTTCTCCAACCCGCATCAGGCGGACGATATCCGCGACCACTACTTCGAACGCAATAACGTGCTCTTCATCGGCCTAGACTCCAATGCTTCTTCCGACGCCGATATCGCCCGCCACGAGCAGTTCCTGCGCGAGGCCATCGAATCCCGCGGCGAGGATAATGACTGGATCGTCGTTGGTATGCACCACGGCCCATACTCCCAGGGCTCGCATCACTTTGATAAGGACGTCACCAACCTGCGCGAGAAGCTCACCCCGGTGCTGTCTGAACTCAATGTCGATGCCGTGCTCTCCGGCCACGACCACATCTACACCCGCAGCCACCTGATGAAGAATAATAAGCCGGTCCTGCCGGAAGAAAAGCCGCAGCGCGGCGACGTTCTCGAGCCCAAGGATGGCGAGGCGCTGTACCTGACCACCACCACCGCGGGCGGTGGCAAGTACTATGACTTCACCGACGTGAATAACAAAAAGCACAAGGGCGCGCGCATGGAGACCATCGATCCAAAGCTTGCCCACGAATCCACCGCCATGTGGCGCCAGGACTACACCGAGGACTACATGCGCGTGGACGTCTCCGATGACAAGCTCACCTTCACCACCTTCAACGAAGGCGATAACACCCTGGTGGACAAGGTTTCCCTCAAGAAGAAGGACCGCGGCGCTGCGCCTGCCGACGACGCCACCAACCCCGCCGACTCCACCGAGTCCACCGACCCAGACACCCCAGAGGCGCCTAAGGATCCGGAGGGCGGCAGCTCCCTGAGTTCCAGCGATATTTTCGGCGGGCTCAGCTCGAAGAAGTAACTAGCATCGCGCCTGGGTGTGGCGGGTGTGGCTAGCGCTCCGTATGGCGCAGCCACGCCAATACGGCCTTGACCCGCCGGTTGGAATCCTCGGGCCGAAACCCGAGCTTCATAAACACATTGGAGACATGCTTGCTTACCGCTCCGGCGGTAAGAACGAGCGTGTCTTCAATTTCTTTATTGCTCAATCCTTGAGCCATCAGCCCCAGCACCTCCCGCTCGCGGGTGGTGAGCTGGGCTAAACCAGTACGCCGCGCCGACAGTAACGCTGTGACCACCTCGGGGTCCACCACGGTGCCGCCGCGGGCGACCTCGTCTAGCGTGCGCACGAATTCTTCCACGTCAGAAACGCGTTCCTTAAGCAGATACCCGAATCCGCCGTGTTCCAAGAGACGGTCGAGGTAGCTTGCCGCTACGTATTGGCTCAACACCACCACCGGTTGGGTGGGATTGGCCGCTCGCAGGTCGTGCACGGCGCGCAGGCCATCGTCGGTCATGGACGGTGGCATGCGCACATCGCTGATAATCAGGTCAAAATCTTCCTGCCGGGCAATAGCGCGCAGTTCTTCGGCATCCGCGGCCGCCGTAACGCTATGCCCCAAGGCGCTAAGTAGCTGCTCGAGCCCCGCGCGCAGCAGCGCGGAATCTTCCGCCAGTAGTAGTTTCATTCCGCCTCCTTCAGCGGTAATTCGACCTGCAGCCGGCCACCGAGTTCACCCGCAGCCGCGTCATGAGACGCGGTAAAGTTCACCGTGCCGCCCAATGCGGCGGCGCGTTCGCGCAGCCCGGTGAGACCGGTGCCCGTCCCAGCTGGCTCCTTGTCCGTGGGGCCGAGGTCAGCTCCGGGGCCGGGGCAGGGACCCGTGCCATTATCAACGATGCCTAGGCGCAACGTCTGCCCGAAAGCAACCGTTACTATCGCCTGGGTAGCCGCGCCGTGCTTGGAAGCATTAGTAAGCGCCTCGGCCACCGCGTGGTAAGCCAGCAGGGCAGTGGTTTCATCCACTGAGCGTTCGGCGCCTTCGACGTGTAGTTCGGTCTCCAGCCCGGAGTGGGCGAGGAGTTCGTCGAGGGCGGGGATAAGTCCTGCGTCGAAAAGCACCTGCGGGGCAATGCCACGCACCGTCGCCCGCAGGGAGGCCAAGGCCAATGAGGCATTATGTTCCGCATCGGCCAAGGCCGGTTGCGCCTCGGGAGGTGCCTGCAATTTCGCCGCGGCCAAATTGAGCTTGAGCGCAGTGAGGTACTGCTGCGGGCCATCGTGCAGCTCGCGCTCGATGCGGCGGCGCTCGCCGGAAAAGGCATCGATAAGCGTGGCGCGCGAGGCCGCCAACTCCTCGGCCGAAGGGCTCAATGCCAGCCGAGTCAGCGAGGTTGATGCCAAGACCAACAGGCGGTTAAGTCCCACCAATAGAGCCACCAGCAGCGCCGCGGTGAGCCAACAGGTGAAGAAAATGAGCGGCCGGTTGGAGGTGGACCACTCGCCAAAGGAGAATTCGGTATTTGGCACGAATGGCGCAATGACCAGCACGCCCGCCGTAAAACCCACGGCAGTCCACGCGGCAAAGCAGGCAGCCGAAATCAATAGCTGCACAATAAGGTGATAAAACTGCTGCCAATCAAACCACCGGCCCGCACGCCGGGGCGGGATCTGCACACCCATCCACTGCGCACCCAACCGGCCGACAAATTCCGCGGCGCGTCCCACCAACGGAATCCACGGCAGCATCAGCACCGAAACCACCAATGCCGGGATAAATAGCGCGCCGAGGACGAGGCTCCACGCGCAGGCTTTGAGGGTTCGCATAACCCTTGAGCCTAGCCGCCCTTCCGCGGTGGGGCAGTAGAGCTAGCTCTACCATTTTCCGGGCGGCCCACCCCATGTCATTCTTCTGTGCGGCCGAGTGGAATCGAAGGCATGTTAAAAGCAGACAACCTTAGCAAGCGCTACGGCCGCCACACCGTGCTCAATCGCGTCACTGTGTCCATCGCCCCGGGCGAATTCGTCGCCATCATGGGACCTTCCGGCAGCGGAAAAACCACGCTCCTGAACCTGCTATCCGGGCTAGATAAGCCCACCTCCGGCCGAGTCAATGCGCCGGGGCGCAAGCAGCGAGCCTTTGTTTTCCAGGACTATAACCTGCTGGAATCCCTCAACGCCCAGCGCAATGCCACCTTGACCGCGCGGTTTTCCGGCCGGCGCCCTACACGCGGCAAGGTGGCGGAGGTCTTTGACTCGCTCGGCCTTAGCGGGTTGGAGCGCCGCCTGCCCGCGCAGCTTTCCGGCGGGCAGCAGCAACGCGTGGCCGTCGCCCGGGCACTGCTGGCTCAGGCGCCCTATATCTTCGCTGACGAGCCTACGGGCGCGCTTGACGACGCCACCGCATCCACCGTCCTTTCCCACCTGCGCGCCGCCGCCCGCGATGGCGCCAGTGTGGTCATGGTGACTCACTCTCACCTCGCCGCTGAGGCGGCCGACCGGATCATTTCCTTAGAGGAGGTGGCCCATGCTGGTGTGGCTTAAGGACTTACAGTCCAATTGGCTATCGTGGCTGGCCGTGGCGCTGACCCTGGTGGTGTCTTCCACCTCGTGCACCCTGGCGCTGGCCATGCTGGTGGCTTCCTCCGGGGCCGAAGAAGACCCCGCCGGCCCGCTGGGTGGCACGGTGTTGGGAATGGCCCTGTGCGTGGTGGTATTGGTGACGCTATCGCAGATGCGCCTTATCATTGCCGAGCGCGAGCCGGTCTACCGCTCCTGGCGCATGGTGGGCATGCCCGGCTGGATGATCCTCGCTTTTATCCTGGGCCAAGTCGCAGTGGTCAGCGCGGGCGCCGGGCTACTCGGCGTGCTGCCTGCCCGCCCGCTGCTTGCCCCGTGCGTGCGCGCCCTGCGCAGCGATGGCATCCCCATGCCGGACATTGACATCACCGGCCAGGTCGTAGTCATTGCGGTAGCCGTCTGCACGTCCGCGGCGCTAGTCGGTGCGCTGCCTCCGCTGCGCCGCGTATTCCGGCCGCGCGCCGCCGCACACCCGGCGTGGCTCACGGTGAAATTCCTGCTTGCAGCCGCGGCCATTGGCGGCACAACATACGGGTGCCTGCAGATTGATGACCCTGGAGACCTGCTCTCGGCCGAGATGGGCTTGGTCATCCTCGTCGCTCTCGTCTTACCTTGGCTCATGCCCGGTATCGACCAATGGACCCGTCCGGCCGGTATCGCTGGGGCCAACGTGCGCGTGCGTCGGTACTTTTCCACCCCACACATCGTGCCGTGGGTGCTCATCGGCGGCTTTATTGTCGCCGTCGGCTCGGGCCTGCGCTTTGCAAACGACGCAGGCGCCGGCGGCACCTTGTCCTCGTGGCAGGTCTTCGTCGCCCTTTTAGGGCCTGTCTTTGCTCCCAGCATCGTGGGCGCTGTGCTTACCTCGCTGCTGATGCACGGGCGCATCGCGGCCGATATCCGCGGCCTTACCCTAGCCGGCGCCACCCCCTCGGCCTGGGCCCGCGTGCAAGTGGGGGAGGCGGCGTGCCTCACCCTGACCGCGGCCGGCGTGGTCTGGGCGCTGTGCTTGGCGACGCTCCTCCCACTCCACCACCTGCTCACCCCGCAGGCTTCCTTCGGCCGAACGCTGATAGAGGAGTTGTGGTGGCCGTCCTTCGCCGTAATCTTTGGTGCCATGTTTATCGCACTGGGCGTCGTCAAGCTGGCGCTTGCCGGATTCGTGCGCGCCGGGCAACGGGAGCGCTGAGGGGATCGCTGAGGGCGTAAAAATGTGGGCCGAGCCATTGTTGAGGGTTAGCAGTCACGAGGGTAGAGTGCTAATCAGGTTGTTTGACCCACAGTTGTTCACCCGCGACGACGGCTGTGCTGGACATCCACAACCGGCACGCGCGCGCCATACCGGTGCGCATACGAACACTACGGAGGAAACATCATGGCAAACATCAAGCCTCTCGAGGACCGCGTCCTCGTACAGATCGTAGAAGCTGAAACCACCACCGCTTCCGGCCTGGTCATCCCAGATTCTGCCAAGGAAAAGCCACAGGAAGCCACCGTCGTTGCAGTAGGCCCAGGCCGCACCAACGACAAGGGTGAGGCCACCCCGGTAGGCGTCAACGAAGGCGATACCGTGGTCTTTTCCAAGTACGGCGGCACCGAGCTGAAGTACAACGGCGAGGAGTACCTGCTGCTGTCCTCCCGTGACCTGCTCGCCGTCATCGAGAAGTAGGCCCACTTATGGCAAAGCTCATTGCATTCGACCAAGAAGCCCGCGAGGGAATCCAGCGCGGCGTCGATACGCTGGCTGATGCCGTCAAGGTCACCCTCGGCCCGCGCGGCCGCAACGTCGTGCTGTCCAAGGCCTTCGGTGGCCCCACCGTCACCAATGACGGCGTGACCATCGCCCGCGATATCGACATCGAGGAGCCCTTCGAAAACCTCGGCGCGCAGCTGGTCAAGTCCGTTGCTGTCAAGACTAATGACACCGCAGGTGACGGCACCACCACCGCTACCTTGCTGGCCCAGGCGCTCATCTTCGAAGGCCTGCGCAACGTCGCGGCCGGCGCCAACCCAGTCGAGCTTAACCGCGGCATCGCAGCAGCGGCCGAAAAGGCCGTCGAGGAGCTCAAGGCCCGCGCCACCGCGGTCAACTCCTCCTCTGAAATCGCGCAGGTAGCTACCGTCTCCTCCCGCGACCCGGAGGTTGGCGAGATGGTTGCCGGTGCCATGGACAAGGTGGGCAAGGACGGTGTGGTCACCGTCGAGGAATCCCAGACCATCGACTCCGCAGTTGACGTCACCGAGGGCATTTCCTTTGACAAGGGCTACCTTTCCCCGTACTTCGCTACGGAAGAAGAGACCTACCACGCCGTGCTGGACGACGCCGCAGTATTGCTCGTCCGCAACAAGATCTCCTCCCTGCCGGACTTCCTGCCGCTGCTGGAGAAGATCGCCGAGACCAACCGCCCGACCCTCATCATTGCGGAAGACGTCGAGGGCGAGCCGCTGCAGGCGCTCGTCGTCAACTCCATCCGCAAGGTGCTCAAGGTCGCTGCCGTTAAGGCCCCGTACTTTGGCGAGCGCCGCAAGGGATTCATGGATGACCTGGCCGTCGTTACCGGTGCCACCGTCATCGACCCAGAGGTGGGCGTCAACCTCAACGAGGCTGGCCTCGACGTGCTCGGTTCTGCCCGCCGCGTGACCATCACCAAGGATGACACCGTCATCGTCGATGGTGGCGGCACCGCTGAGGCAGTAGAGGAACGCCGCGAGCAGATCCGTCGCGAGATCGAGCGCACCGATTCCACCTGGGATAAGGAAAAGCTCGAGGAGCGCCTGGCTAAGCTCTCCGGCGGCGTGGCCGTTATCCGCGTCGGCGCCGCTACCGAGACCGAGGTAAACGAGCGCAAGCTGCGTGTTGAAGACGCCATCAACGCGGCCCGCGCGGCCGTCGAAGAGGGTGTCATCGCCGGCGGCGGCTCCGTGCTGGTCCAGATTTCCAAGGAACTCGAGTCCTTCGCCGAGGGCTTCGAGGGCGAGGCTAAGGTCGGCGTTCTCGCCGTCGCCCGCGCCCTGACCCGCCCGGCGTTCTGGATCGCCGAAAACGCTGGCCTCGACGGCGCCGTCGTCGTTTCCCGCGTTGCCGAGATGTCCAACGGTGAGGGCTTCAACGCCAATACCCTCGAGTACGGCAACCTCATCGATAACGGCATCATCGACCCAGTCAAGGTCACCCACTCCGCCGTGGTCAACGCCACCTCCGTGGCCCGCATGGTTCTTACCACCGAGGCCTCCGTGGTGGAAAAGCCACAGGAAGAGCAGCCTGCTGACGCCGGTCACGGCCACCAGCACTAAACCTTCCCAACATCGCCCGCCCCGCTTCCCGCGTGGCGGGTTTTGTTGTACCTAGCTAGGGCCGTGGAATACATCAAGGTCACCGCTGATACCGGCCCCATTCGCAAGGCCTTCGCCAAGGCCAATGGCGTCAAACCCGCACTCTTTTCCGCGCATTCCGAGGGTGCCTGCCCCAAGCGCAGCGGTGTGGGTGCGGTCTACGTGGAGCAGGGCGTGATGAGCGGGTGGACTCCGGCCACACCGTCGTCTGCATCGACCACAATCTGGCCGTTCTCGCGCATGCGGATCACGCCATCGACTTGGGCCCCGGCGCCGGTTCGGCCGGCGGCCAGCTGGTCTTTAGCGGCACCCCGGCCGACCTAGCCGAGCAGCAAGACTCGGTGACGGGGCGCTTTCTTGCCGACGCCCTCGTCTCCCCCTAACCTTCTGCCTTAAGCGTTGACCGGCGCGGCGGCGCGGCGGCGCTGGCGCAGCGCAACGACGCGCTCGGATTCGCTCATTCCGCCCCAGACGCCGTAAGGCTCGGCGGATTGCAGAGCATGCTCGCGGCACAAATCAATGACCGGGCAGGAATTGCAGATGGCCTTGGCGCGGTTCTCGCGCTGGGCGCGGGCACGGCCACGCTCGCCATCTGGGTGATAAAACACGTCCGAGTTTTCTCCGCGGCAGGCGCCTTGTAGCTGCCAATCCCACAAGTCAGCGGTGGGACCGGGAAGCAAATGAGGCTGAGACACGTTACTAAGCTCCTTTGTAAGGGCGAGAATTCTTGTGTTGCTTCCGCAGTGTTACGGAAAGCAACCTCACGTAGTGTTTCGCGCGTGGGTAAACGGTGGGTTACCGATTTTTGACTTTTAAGTATTGTTCTCGCCATTCCCCTTCCTACACCACGGTTTACCAGCGCAAACGTCGAAGGTTAACGGTTTGTGAATTTTCTGTCTCTCAGCTTGCATAGGTAATGGGGCCGCGCGTTGCCTTTGCATAATCTTCCCGTGTGCCAATATGGTTAGTTACCGGTTTAAAACATGTCAGAGGGTGCATACGTGAGTGATAAGGAACAGGAGCTAGCGGATCTCGTCCCGCATGCCGTCGACGGCAGCCGTCGAGCGCTGCAAAAAGTCCTGCGGATCATTCACCCGCAGGTGCTGCGCTACTGCCGCGCCCGCATCGGTGGCGGTCGCCAACCTACCGCGGAGGATGTAGCCCAAGAGATCTGTCTTGCAGTTGCCACCTCTATTGGCTCCTACGAGGACAAAGGCCGCCCGTTTATGGCCTATGTCTACGGCATTGCGTTCAACAAGGTCACCGATGCCCACCGCGCCATGGGGCGCGATAAGTCCACCCCTACCGAAGAAATTCCAGAAGACTCCGCGCGTGACGCCACCCCTGAAGAGTGGGCATTGGAGGCCGACGGTAGTAACAGAATGCGCTCCTTGCTCGATACGTTAAGTGACAAGGCGAAAAACATCGTTATTCTGCGCGTGTTCAACGGTTTGTCGGCAGAAGAAACCGCGGAAATTGTGGGTTCCACCCCAGGTGCGGTTCGTGTCGCACAACACCGAGCACTCGCTCAATTGCGAAAGACCCTCCAAGCCGCCCAGGAAACTGCGCGCTAAGGGCCTAGCGGCCGACTCTTACAGCAGATATTTCATAACAGAAAGGAAGGGGGAGAGACACCATCATGGCACCGAAGCATCACGGCGATAATGACGGCCTTGCAGACCAGCTCCAGCCCTTGGTAGATGATGATGCATTCCTCACCGAGCTTTCGAAGGGGACTAACCCTTCCGACAGCCAGGACGACCTGGCGGAGCTGCTGCTGGAGTTAAAGGGGGACGTCGATAAGCAGATGCCTCCAGCCCCGCTGGTAGAAGGCGCCGACGCTGAGCCTGAGGTCATCGACCTAGGCCAGGCCCGCAAGCGCCGCCGCGGCGGCCCGTTCGTACATGGACTCATCGGTGCGGCGGCCGCAACCCTAGTTATCGCTGGAGCCGGTGGTGCGATGTTGCACGCCGGAACCCTTGATAAGGGCGATAAGACCCGCAACGTGGAGCTGGCCGGCACGTTGGAAGAGATGGAATCTCGCGCGGCCGAAGGCGATATTGAAGGCGCTCGCGAACTGATGAAGGACGCCCGCGCCAAGCTGGATGAGGCCGAAGGCAAAGAAGAAAAGGCCATCGCCGCCAACCGCGAGGCGGAACAAAAGCGCTCTGCGCAACCGAAGCCCACCCCGCACACCGTGACGGAGACCACCACCGAAACCGTTGCGGAAGAGGCTTCGCAACCGGAACAGCAGCCGGAGCAGGTCACCGTGACCGAAACTCAATACGCCACCGAAACCGTGGTGGTCACGGAACAAGGACAGCCAAACCCGCAGCCCAACCCCAACGTTGAGGACGCGCCGACGACCACCATCGAGTTGGGGCAGCAGCAGTAGAAGCTAGCGGCCCTCTAGGCCATCCAAATAACCCAAGGCGTAGTCCCAAGGCACGTAGCGGGAGGGATCTGGCTCGGCTCCTGGCTCATGCACCGGTGCTAGCTCGCCTTCAAGGGTGGCGCGCATATTGGCGGCCATAATGTCCCACTCATAAAAGTGGTTTTCCTGGCAATCCTCGCACAAGAAGAAGATGCCGTCGATGCCGCGCGGGCCGAGGATGGACGCAAATTTCTGCACCAGCGCGAGGTCGTGAATGATGGCGATCCGGTCGTCGTCGGTAAGCGGCATGACCTGCTCGTCCTCCTCCAGGAAGGAGGCGGGGTCATTCGGATCATCGGCGAAAGGATCGCGGGGCATATTGGCGAAGAAGTTCACGCCTGCGAGCCTATTGAACTTACCCTCCCGAGGCAATTTACCCCCTGCCCAAATGGTGTCGTCGGCCGGCAACGCACTACAGTTGGGTTAGCCGCTAAACCTGTTAAGGAGAGACCTCGATGAGCGAGAACCGTATTCATACTGGTGGAGATGACCCGAACAAGGTAGCCCTGCGCGGCCTGACCTTTGATGATGTGCTCCTTTTGCCCGCCGAATCCAATATCGTGCCCTCCGAGGTCGATACTGGCGCGCAATTTACCCGTAATATCCGCCTCGGCGTTCCGCTTGCCTCGGCCGCCATGGATACCGTGACTGAGGCCCGCATGGCCATTGCCATGGCCCGTCAGGGCGGCATCGGCGTGCTGCACCGCAACCTGTCCACCGAGGACCAGGCCGAGCAGGTAGAGATTGTGAAGCGCTCCGAGTCCGGCATGGTCACCGACCCCATCACTGCCCGCCCGGATATGACCATCGGGGAAGTAGACGCGTTGTGCGCCCGCTTCCGCATCTCTGGCCTGCCGGTGGTAGACGAGGATGGCACCCTGGTGGGCATTTGCACCAACCGCGATATGCGCTTCGAGCCTGACTTTGACCGCAAGGTCAGCGAGGTCATGACGGCCATGCCTCTCGTCGTTGCGCGCGAGGGCGTATCCAAGAAGGAAGCCCTCGAACTGCTCTCGGCCAATAAGGTGGAAAAGCTGCCCATCGTCGATGCGAACAATAAGCTCACCGGTCTGATTACCGTCAAGGACTTTGTCAAGACCGAGCAGTACCCTAACGCGTCCAAGGACTCGGCCGGGCGACTGTTGGTTGCGGCCGGCATCGGTACCGGCGAAGAGTCCTACCAGCGCGCCGCCGCGCTTGTCGACGCCGGCGTGGACGCCCTCGTCGTCGACTCCGCCCACGCCCACAATAACCGCGTGCTGGAAATGGTCGCCCGCGTCCAAAAGGATTTCGGCTCCAAGGTCGATGTCATCGGCGGTAATCTCGCCACCCGCGAGGCCGCCCAGGCAATGATCGATGCCGGCGCCGACGCCATCAAGGTCGGCATCGGCCCAGGCTCCATTTGCACCACCCGCGTCGTCGCCGGCGTGGGCGCGCCGCAGATTACGGCCCTGATGGAGGCCGCCGCAGTAGCTGGCCCGGCCGGTGTGCCGGTTATCGGCGATGGTGGCATGCAGTACTCCGGCGACGTCGCCAAGGCCCTGGCGGCCGGCGCCGATACCGTCATGCTGGGCTCCATGTTTGCCGGCACCACCGAAGCCCCCGGCGATATCGTGGTCTACCAGGGCAAGCAGTACAAGCGCTACCGCGGCATGGGCTCCATGGGCGCCATGCAGGGCCGTGGCCTCTCTGGTGAGAAGCGTTCCTATTCCAAGGACCGCTACTTCCAGGCCGATGTCCGCAGCGAAGACAAGCTGGTTCCGGAAGGCGTCGAGGGTCGCGTGCCCTTCCGTGGCGATATCGATGCCATCGTGCACCAAATTATCGGCGGCCTGCGCGCTTCCATGGGCTATACCGGCTCCGCCACCCTGGCCGAGCTAAAGACCAAGCGCTTCGTCCAAATTACCGCCGCGGGCCTGAAGGAATCCCACCCGCACCACCTGCAGCAAATCGCAGAAGCACCAAACTACCGCTAGGAATATCATGCGTGAATACGCCGAAATTGGCATCGGCCGCGAGGCCCGCCGCACCTTCGATCTAGAGCAACTATCCATCGTGCCGCAGCGTCGTACCCGTTCCTCCAAGGACGTGGACACCACCTGGCACATCGACGCCTATACCTTCGACATCCCCTTCGTGTCCCACCCCACCGATGCGCTCGCCACCCCCGAGTTCATCATCGAGATGGGCAAGCAAGGTGGCCTCGGCGTCATCAATGCCGAGGGCCTGTGGGGCCGCCACAAGGACCTCGAGGGCGCCCTGGCCCGCATTTACTCGCAGCCGGGCGATAACTCCATCATCCAGGAGCTGCACGCCGCCCCGCTTGACGACGCCCTCCTTACCGAGCGCATCTCCCAAGTCCGCGACTCCGGCGTCACCGTTGCTGTGCGCGTATCCCCCCAAAATGCTCGCGAGATGGCCCCGAAGGTCATCGCGGCCGGTGCCGAGTTGCTGTTTATCCAGGGCACCCTAGTCTCGGCCGAGCACGTAGCTACCGGCGGCGAGCCGCTGAACCTCAAGGAGTTCATTGGCTCCCTTGACGTTCCCGTCATTGCCGGCGGAGTTACCGACTACACCACTGCGCTACACCTGATGCGCACCGGTGCGGCCGGCGTCATCGTTGGCGCAGGCGTGACCACTAACGCCGAGACCGTAGGCATCGACTCGGCCATGGGCACCGCGATTGCCGACGCCGCCGCAGCCCGCCGCGACTACCTCGACGAGACCGGCGGCCGCTATGTACACATCATCGCCGATACCGAGTTTGAAAACTCCGGCAATATTGCCAAGGCTTTTGCCTGCGGCGCTGACGGTGTTGCTCTCGGCCCACTGCTTGCCCAGGCCCGCGAGGCCGGCGGCAAGGGCTGGTACTGGCCTGCCACGGCCGGCCACCCGCGTTTCCCACGCGGCTTCGTTCAGTTCTCCGGGGCCGATACCGACTTGGACGTCGATTTCCTCACCACCGGTACCCCGGCCGAAGCCACAGAAGAATCGGCCGCCCCGTCGCTGGAAACCGTGCTGCACGGTCCCTCCAGCGAGCCCTTTGGCCGCACCAACCTGGTCGGCGCGCTGCGCCGTTCCATGGCCAAGTGTGGCTACACCGACCTGAAGTCCTTCCAGAAGGTCGAACTCGCCGTTCGCTACTAATCCGCGCGAGAGTCCTGACGCGGCTGTGCCTTCTCGGCGCAGCCGCGTTTCTTTGTTTCAGGGCTTCCTTCGCCGCCGAACAGATACCAGTTGGCGAGGTAGGAGAGTGGTTTAGGAAACCAATTGCCAGCCGCCCTCACGCCTCCACGTGGTCTTGTCCGTCGTTGGCCGCCATTGCCCTGAGTTGTGGACTGGGCACACGCGTACTCCCGAGGGATTGAGCTCTACAACCTTCTCTTCGCCGCTCGCGCGTAGAACCACCGAATTTTGCGCTACTTCTGGATGCCCCACGCGCTCTGCCTGCTGCGTGCCGCACAATGGAACCCACTCATCCCACTCGCTTCCAAAGATTTCCGCGGCCGGAAGTGTTACCTGTTGCGGGCCTTGTTCATCCAGCGCAGACGCCACCTCGGCCGTAGTTGGGGTGGCGTCACAACCGCACAACAACAGGCTCGCGGCGAGCACAATAGCCAAGCGCTTCATAAGCTATCAGTTTAGTGGGTTAGACTATGGGGCGTGACTAAGCCAAATACTACCCCGCGCCCCGTCCTCGTTGTGGACTTTGGCGCTCAGTACGCGCAGCTTATTGCCCGCCGCGTGCGCGAGGCCAAGATTTACTCCGAGGTTGTCCCCAACTCCGCGTCTGTGGAGGAAATCAAAGCTAAAGATCCCGCCGCGCTTATTCTGACGGGCGGTCCGTCCTCTGTCTATGCTGACGGCGCCCCGGCTCTGAAGCCGGAGCTGCTTGAGCTCGGCATTCCAGTCTTCGGCATCTGCTACGGCTTCCAGGCAATGAACCATGCGCTTGGTGGCACCGTGTCGTCGACTGGCGAGCGTGAGTACGGCCGTACCGATATGAATGTCAAGGGCGGCGTACTTCACGAAGGCCTGGAGGCTACCCACAAGGTGTGGATGTCTCACGGCGATGCCGTATCTGCCGCTCCTGAAGGTTTTGAGGTTACGGCCACGTCGGCCGGTGCTCCGGTTGCAGCGATGGAGTGCCTGGACAAGAAGATGGCCGGCGTGCAGTACCACCCTGAGGTACAGCACTCGCCGCACGGCCAGGAGGTGCTTACCCGCTTCCTTACTGAGGTTGCTGGCCTAGAGCAGAACTGGACGGCCGATAATATTGCCGAGCAGCTCATCGCGGATGTCCGCGCGCAGGTGGGCGAGGAAGGCCGCGCTATTTGTGGCCTGTCCGGCGGTGTAGATTCCGCTGTAGCGGCCGCACTGGTGCAGCGCGCCATTGGCGATCGCCTCACCTGTGTCTTCGTTGACCACGGCCTGCTGCGTGCCGGCGAGCGCGAGCAGGTGGAGAAGGACTTTGTCGCCTCCACTGGAGCGAAGCTGGTGACCGCAGATGAGCGCGCTGCCTTCCTGGAAAAGCTGGCAGGAGTTAGCGATCCAGAAGCTAAGCGCAAGGCCATCGGCGCGGAGTTTATCCGTTCCTTTGAGCGCGCGGTTGCAGGCGTGCTTGACGACGCCCCCGCAGGCTCCACCATCGACTACCTCGTCCAAGGCACTCTGTACCCGGACGTTGTCGAGTCTGGCGGCGGCGATGGCACGGCGAATATTAAGTCTCACCACAATGTCGGCGGTCTGCCAGATGACGTGGAGTTCAAGCTGGTCGAGCCGCTGCGCCTGCTGTTTAAGGACGAGGTACGTGCCGTCGGCCGCGAGCTGGGCTTGCCAGAAGAGATCGTTAGCCGCCAGCCATTCCCTGGCCCGGGCTTGGGTATCCGCATCATCGGTGAGGTGACCGAGGAGCGCTTGGAGACGCTACGCGAGGCAGACCTTATTGCTCGCACCGAGCTGACCAATGCCGGCCTGGATGACCAGATTTGGCAGTGCCCGGTAGTACTGCTGGCCGATGTCCGCTCCGTTGGTGTGCAGGGCGATGGCCGTACCTATGGCCACCCGATTGTGCTGCGCCCGGTGTCCTCGGAAGACGCCATGACCGCAGACTGGACCCGTTTGCCTTACGAGGTGCTGGAGAAGATTTCTACCCGCATCACCAACGAGGTGAAGGACGTCAACCGCGTGGTCTTGGACTGCACCTCCAAGCCACCGGGAACCATCGAGTGGGAGTAAAACGGCATGCGTAGAAGGCGCTCAGTCTAGTGCTGAGCGCCTTTTCGCTCGTTTTGGCGCCGGCGTTTACTCGCGCGGGGTAAACGGTGGCCGCCACACAATGCGCCCGCCCACCCGCTCGAGGCGGCCGCGCCGAGGTGGGGCGTTGGGGTCATCGTCGTTGACGCCATTATGGTAAGCGCAGCACATGACCAGGTTTTTCATATTCGTCTCCCCGCCATTGCTCCACGCTTTAAGGTGGTGGACTTGGGAGAGGTCGGCCGGCTGGTTGCAGCCCGGCCAGGCGCAGCGTGGGTTTTCTGCGGCGGCCATAATGCGCTGCTTGTCATTGGCCACGCGCGCCGTGCGGTAGAGATTGACTGGACCTTCTTCGGGGTGCACGAGCGTGACGTAGCCGGTTTCTTTGTCGCCAGCAAAGCCGACGTCGTTGAGCACGCGGCGCAGATATTCGGTGCCGGTGATGGTGGCGCCATTGGTCAGATCGAGCTCGATATCATTGCCGCGGCCGTCGCGGATGCGGATGAATTTGTCTAACGGCACGATGGCATTGGTCACCACTTCTGCCCGCGCGGCCGCAGCTTGGTCAAAGAAGATCTTTTCTACCGCCTCGAGCGATTGCTTTCCGGTCGCGGCCAGTGCGGCGTTGAGATCCGCGATGAAACTAGAGGTTCCGGTGATGGCAAGCGTCCAGAAGTCATTGGGGCGTCGGTAAGTGCGCACGCCTGGGGCTACGGTGTTGTCCTTCATTTCGCGCAAGCGCCGTCGGGCGTGTTTAAGGATGTGGCTCATTGAGCTGGTCATCGCGCAGCATTCCGCGCGCAGCTGCCAGGCCTGCTTTTTGCTGGGCGCGCGGTTAACAATGCGTTCTAGGGCGGTAAGGGTGGCGATGGAGTGGGTGTTGCGGCGGGCGTCGGCAATAGCGCGGCGCTGCAGGCGCGTAAATTTGGTGCGGCCGAAGTAGCTTTCGCACAAAAGCAGCAGATCGGCGGCGATGGCATCGGGCGCGCCGCGGTCCATGAGCTCGGACCCGGACATGCCTTGGCACCCGGCGATGATATCCATGCCAGGGCCCAAGGCGGTGAGGTAGGTCTCGAGTGCGTTCATGCCTGCAACGCTACGGCGCGCACCTACACCAGCGCACGGCCGGCGCAACCGCTACGGCCGATTCTGTGGATAACCCGGCCCGCATACCCGCCATGGGCCGGAAAAGCTGTGGATAACCCCGAAAAGTGTCGTTTAGATTAGGCAAACGCGAGCCGGCGCGTGCCATCCACATGGGGGAAGACGAAAAAGCTAAGTCCAAAGACCACTAGCCACACTAGGCCGGCGCCCCATGCGGGCAGGGCCACGATGGGCGCGAGCATCACCATAAGCCACAAGATCATAAGCGGTACGAGCTGTGCGATGGTGGGAACCAGAGTGACGTTGCGCTTGTCGGCATAAGCGCGCATCGCGCGGCGGTACGGGTGGGCGAAGACGAGGACGAAGGCTGCCACAAGGCATACGAGCGCCCCAACCAGTGCGGCAAAGATATGCGCGCGGCTAGCCAAGAGTGCCACGGCCGCACCGATGAGGATGGACGAGCCCAAGCGCACCCATGGCGGAGTAGGGATGGGGGTGGTGTGCTCGCGCATGGCGCCGTAGGCAGCGTTGAAGTTCATGCCGCTAAGGCTACCATTCGAACATACACTTGCATGTGTCCGGGTGAGGGTTCATACTATTCGGGTGAGTCAAACGAGCGTTCGCCTAGAAAAAGCGGTGGCCGGGCTAAGTAGGTCGGACCGCGTGGCGGTGCTGCGTACCCGTATGCGCGCTATGGAGCGCGGTCCGGAAGAAGAGCTGGTAGATACGCTCCCTGGCCTGGCGCGCTTGCTTCCTGCAGGTGGTCTGGCGCGCCGGCAGGTGGCGCACTGTGCGAGCTGCCCGGCGCTGGTAGTGGAGCTTATCTGCCACCTCACCGCCCGTGGCGGGCATGTAGGCGTGGTGGGGTGGCCGGATTTGCTACTCGCACAAGTGGCCGAGGAGGGTGCTATCGAACGCGTGGTAACCGTGCCGGATCCGGGGCTGGAATCCTGGATGGTGACGGGAGTATTGGCGGAAGGGTTGGACCTTGTTGTCCACCATGGGCCGCCCGGCGAGGTGAGCCCTACCAAGGCTCGGCCGGTGCTGGCAAAGGTGCGCGGCGGGCGCGCGGCGGTGCTCACGGTGGGCACGCGCCTGCCCGGCACGGCGGTGGGGATAGGGGCACGGGTGAGTGCCTATCGGGGCGTCGGCAAGGGCAGCGGGCGCATTCGCGGCGTGGACATGGACGTGGAGGTGACCTCGAAGCAGGGGGCCTCGCGCGGGGTGCTCACGGTGGGGCAGCGTCGCCGGTTGGAGGCCGTATGAGGGTAGCGGCCGTGTGGTTTCCGGATTGGCCCATCCAGGCCGCCGGCGGGCAGAGCCCTATGGTTATTGCGCGCAATCACTCGGTGGCGGTGTGCGATAGGAGGGTGCGCCGGGCGGGTGTTCGGCGCGGGATGCGCCTGCGCCAGGCCCAAGCGCTGTGCCCCGAGGCCGCAGTGGTGGAGGCCAATCCGGACCGGGATGGCGCGGCGTTTGCGGAGGTCGCGGCCGGCTTAGATGCGGTGGCGTCCTCGGTGGAGGTGTTGCGCCCAGGCCTGGCGATTGTGGATGCGGGCGCGGCTCTGCGCTACCACGGGGAGAAAGCACTAGAGATGCTTGTCGACGCCTCTTCGTACGCCGGCTTCGACTCCACCCTCGGCGTTGCCGATGAGATTGCCACGGCCGTTATCGCAGCCCGGCACCGTGGTGTGGGCGCAGTGGTGCCGGAGGGCGGCTCGCGGGAGTTTTTGGCCACCCAGCCCGTAGGTGTGCTGGCGGCCGATGAGGCCTTGGGCTTTGAGGCGGGGTTTATCGCACAGCTGGACAAGCTAGGCGTGCGGCGTCTGGGCGACTTAGCCGCGCTGCCGTTTAAGCAGGTAGCCATCCGGTTTGGCGAGCCGGGCCGGCGTGCCCACGAACTGGCCCAGGCCCGTGCGGATAGGCGCGTGGCCCCAGAGCTGGCGCGCCCGGATCTGGCGGTGGAGATGGAAGAGCGCATCGAGCGCGTGGACGCGGCGGCCTTCGCGGCCCGCCAACTTGCGGCTCGGCTGCATGCCCGCTTGGAAGCGGCCGGCAAGGTATGCCTGCGGCTGCGCGTGGTGGCGGAGTTTGGCACCGGTGAGGAGCTGGCGCGGGTATGGCGCACGCAGGAGGCGCTGACGGAGCAGGCCACCGCGGACCGCGTGCGCTGGCAGCTCGATGGCTGGCTCACGCGCGCTACTGGTGAGGGCGCGGCCATTCGCCGCCTGGCGTTGGAGCCGGTGGAGGTTGCTGCCCCGTCCGCCACCGGTTTGTGGGGTGGGGAAGGCTCGCAGGAGCAGGTCAAGCGCGTGATCGCCCGCGTGCAATCACAGCTGGGGATTGACCGCGTGCTGCAGCCGCGGGCAGTGGGCGGCCGTGGGGTGGCCGAGCGCATCGAGTACGTGCCCTATGGCGAGCAGCGCGACGCCCCGCCGGACGGCGAGTGGCCCGGCCGCATTC
Source organism: Corynebacterium sp. ACRPE (assembly GCF_022347435.1). Lineage (NCBI taxonomy): Bacteria > Bacillati > Actinomycetota > Actinomycetes > Mycobacteriales > Corynebacteriaceae > Corynebacterium > Corynebacterium sp. ACRPE. The sequence goes on from NZ_JAKRNA010000002.1 coordinate 59,579, forward strand.
CCGCACCCTTGCCTGCACGGCTGGGCGGTGGGCCGAACCACCCGGCCGCGCGCATTCGGCTTGTCGACGCCGCCGAGCGCCCCGTCTTCGTCACCGCCGAAGCCCTCCTGTCCGGGGTGCCGGTGGCCTTGAGCTGGGGTGCGCATCGTTTCCGCGTGCTGGGTTGGGCCGGGCCGTGGCCGGTGGATACGCAGTGGTGGACCGATACTCCACAGCACGTAGCGCGCCTGCAGGTGGTGGGCCAAGCCGACCGCGAAGAGCATCAGCGGGCCTGGCTGTTGGTATGGTCCGGCGGCCGCTGGCGGGTTGAGGCGACCTATTAATCGCGAATATCGACCACGAGGCGGGTGGGGTTATCGAGCACCTGCACGGAATAAGGCTTGCGAGAGGTCATGCCGATGACAAATTGGCAGCGGCCCTCGTAGGTGCCGCCGTTGACCACTTGGGTGACAATTCCTTCTGTAGGGGCATCCACCACGCCGATGCGGGGATCGTCCTTGCCGGCCTCGAAGGGATAGACCACGCCGTCGATATTGACATTGAGTGCGGTCTCTCCGGAGTAGTCAATGGTCTTGCCGGAACCCTGCTGTGTGGGTGTATCGGCGTAATCCACGAACCAGCCGGGAGCGCCGCCGCCATCGAGCTCGAAGACGACGCGCTCAAAACCCTCGTGCCGGCCGATGCGCACGTCGGTCACCGTGAGCTCGGAGGGCGCCTGCGGCCGGAGGGTTTTCATCTCCATATTGGCCTGGCCCAGCGGATTGAGCTGGGAGTTATCCGCAGATGCAGCCATGGTGGTGCGGTCCGTCTCTTGGGCGGCGCAGCCGCTGAGGGAAGCAGCGACGAGGAGTGTTGCGGCGAGACGGACTTTTAGCATGCCCCCTAGGTTATAGTTTCGGCCGTGAACTGTATAGCCGAGGGGGTATTTCGTGGCCGAATTGTGGCCAAGGGTGTGAGCTGAAATGCAGAAAGGTTAGGCTTAGGTATATGACCGAGTTCTGTTCAGATATCCAGGTAGAGCCGCTGCCAGGCACGGCGAAGAAGGAATCCGTCTATGTGCTTTTTGAGTGGCCGGGCGGATGGTCGCGAGACGTGCTCGACGGCGATACCTTTGGGCCGGAGCTCACAGCGCAGCTCAAGACCAAGCTGAAGGGCATGGCGGGGCTGCAGCTTATTCGCCGGCCGGGCCGCAACGGCCGCCAGGTGGGCAAGATGCACCGCTGCTACCTGGTGTGGGCCGAGCAGGGCGTGATGGAACTCGTGCTGCTGACGGGACCGGAGAAGATCCTCGATCTGGACCTGACCGGGCCTGGCCGCAATGGGGGCGGCGCTTTGGATACGCCGCTGGTGCTGGTGTGCACGCACGCGAAGCGCGATACGTGCTGTGCGGTCAAGGGCCGGCCGCTGGCTGCGGAGCTGGTGGCGGATTATCCGGATATGGTGTGGGAGACCTCGCACACGAAGGGGCACCGGTTCGCGCCGTCGGTCATGCTCATGCCATGGGCCTATTCCTTTGGTCGCATGAATAAAGAAGCCGCCGCGCAGATGATTGCGGCGGCGGCGAAGGGGAAGTATTTCTACCCGGTAAATCGCGGGCGCGGTATTTTCGGCCCGCGCGGCCAGGTGGCGGAGTTGGCGGTGGCCCGCTCGCTTATTGACGCCGGCGAGGACCTCTCCTACGGCCAGCTCACCGCCACCGACGGCGGCGAGGTCAGCCACACTGACGGCCGGCGCTGGCGTGTGGCGCTCGAGGAGCGCGAGGTAGAAGGCGTGGTCTCATCGTGCGGCGATGCGCCGAAGAAAGGCCAAGCCATCGTAGCGACCGGCGTGGAGCCGGTCGCGGAGTAGGCCGAGCGGGGAGGGGCGGCGTCGGCAAGCGGGGGCTAGCGGCGCATGACCTTGGAAGAAAGCCAGTTGCCGAGGAACTGGGCGGCCTGCACCAGCACGATGATGATGAGTGTGGCCACGACGGTGACTTTCCACTCAAAGGCGCGGTAGCCGTAGACGATGGCAAAGTCACCCAAGCCGCCGCCGCCGACGTAGCCGGCCATAGCGGACATATCCACGATGGCGATGAATAGGAAGGTGTAGCCCAGAATCAGCGGGCCGAGGGCCTCCGGAACGATGACGGAGGTGATGATCTTCCACGGCGAGGCACCCATGGAGCGGGCGGCCTCGATAACACCGGGATCGATGGCCACGAGGTTTTGCTCCACCACGCGGGCCACGGAGAAGGTTGCGGCGATCACCATGACGAAGGTAGCCGGGCCGCGGCCGATGGAGCCGCCCATTACGGCGACGGTCAACGGCTGGGCAAAGGCCAGCAAGATGATGAACGGGATGGGGCGGACGAAGTTCACCAGCAGGTTAACAATGACGTAGACAAACCTGTTTTGCAGGATGCCGCCCGTGCGGGTGGTGTAGAGCAGCATGCCCAGGCCAAGGCCGAGGATGCCGGAGACGATGAGGGTGGTCGAGACCATGATGAGGGTATCGACGATGGCCTCGGCGAGCGAAGGGCCGAGGCGGTCCCAGTTGGCTTGGGCGAGGTTGGTGACGGTCATCGTGCAATCTCCTCAATCTGGGTGGTGGTAGAAAGCGTGCGGTAGAACTCTTCGATGGCGTTATTATCGCCGCTAAGCCGCACGGTCAGCTTGCCAAAGGAATGCTGCTGCAACGTGGTGATACCGCCGTGGACAACGGCGATGGACACGCCGGCCTCCTTGAGCCGAGCGGCGGCGGTGAAGAAGCCGGATTCCTCGGTGAGGTTGATGGTAAACAGGCGGCCTTCGTGCGCAAGCAGGTCGTCGGTTTCGACGACGTCGGGTTCGTTGCGCAGCGAGGTGGCCACGAACTTGGCGGCCACGGAGGTCTGCGGGTTGGAGAAGACCTCGTAGACGCTGCCTTGCTCTACTACGCGGCCGTTTTCCATCACGGCGACCTTATCGGCGATGGAGCGAACGACTTCCATCTCGTGGGTAATAACCACGATGGTGATGCCGAATTCCTTGTTCACCCGGCGCAGCAGGTCGAGGACTTCCTGCGTGGTGGTGGGGTCGAGGGCGGAAGTGGCTTCGTCGGCAAGCAGCAGCGAAGGATTGGTGGCCAGCGCACGGGCAATGCCAACGCGCTGCTTCTGGCCGCCGGAAAGCTGCTCCGGGTAGCTCTTGCCTTTGTCTCCCAGACCGACGAAGTCCAGCAGTTCTTGCACGCGCTGGGCGCGCTCCTGCTTGCCGACGCCCTGCAGCTGCAGCGGGTATTCAATATTGCCGGCCGCGGTGCGCGAGCTCATCAGGTTGAACTGCTGGAAGATCATACCGATATTGCGGCGAATGCCACGCAGCTTCCGCTCGGACATGCCAACGATATTGGTCTCGTCGAGCAACAGCTCGCCGGCGGACGGGGTGTCCAAGCCGTTGATCATGCGCACGAGGGTGGACTTGCCGGCGCCGGAATAGCCAATGATGCCGACGATTTCGCCAGGCTCGATGGTCATGGAGACATGGTCGAGCGCCTTAATTCGCGCCTTTTTCTGCTTAAAGATCTTGGTGATCTCGCGGAACTCAATGCGGGTGCCGCGGTGGGTGGAATCTGCCACGTGTTTGCGTCCTTAGCTAGGAAAGTGCCAAACCCCGCCGGGGTCTCCGGCGGGGTAAAAGCAAGGGTGATTAGTCCAGATCTGCTTCGAGCTTATCCAGGATCTCCTGCAGATCCTTCTGGCTGCGCTCCACCTCGACGGAGGTGCCGGCGGAGTCTTCGTCAACGCCCTCCTGGACGGCGTCGCTGTGCCATAGCTCGGCGAGCTTCTTGATGTCCTCGTTATCGGCGTCTTCCTCGCGGACGGCGAAGACGTTGATGTACGGCTCTGCCTCTTCAGAGTTTGGGTCGTCCTGGAAGATGGCGGTGGCTGGGTCGATGCCGGCGCGCTCCAGGAAGGAGTTATTGATAATCGCCGGGGTGCCCTCGCCGTGTGCGGACGTGGTCTGTGCCGCGTCTACCGGGGTGACCTTGACCTTGGACTTCTTCTCATCGATGTCCAGCGGGGTGGGCTCCAGGTTGTCCTTGTCCTTCAGGGTGAGAAGGCCGGCCTGGACCAGCACGTTGATGGCGCGAGCCTGGTTGGTGGAGTCATTCGGGATGGCGACCTCTTCGCCCTCGATGCCGTCGAGGGAGTCGTGGTCCTTCCAGAACAGTGCCAGCGGCACGATCTCGGTAGCCACGATAGGCACCAGGTTGGTGCCGTTGCCGTGGTTATACTCCGCCAAGAACTTCAGGTGCTGGAAGTTATTGGTGTCCAGCTCGCCCTGGTCCAGAGCCTGGTTCGGGGTGTTGTAATCCGCGAAAGGCTGGATATCAATGTCATAGCCTGCGTTCTTTGCTTCCTGCTCGAACGCTACCCAAGCCTTCTTTGCGTCATCGGTGGTGCCGACTTTGATGGCCTTGGAGTCATCGGAGTCGGAAGAGCATGCCACCAGGCTGGTGGCAGCGATGGTTACGGCGGCGGTAGCAGCCACTACGCGACGGATCTGCATGGGGAATCCCCTTCTTGTAGGAGTTGAAATAATTTGCTTGTTTAGCAACTTAGCAATCAGCGAACCGCTTTGTCTATTGTAGGCATCACGTCCCACCGGCTTGTCTAGAACAATAATTCGATATTACGCTTGCTGGAGTGGAATTTAATGGCGGAAGGGCACTGTCGTGGTCGCGGGTGGAGCGCATCCTCTCCGGCCGCGAATCCGCTGCGCCCGTGCCGGTGGATCACCTTCCTGGGTCTACGGTTTCTGCCCGGCGCGGCCATTCCACCGTGCCCTTTGCGGAGCTGCATGCGGTAAGTTCCTATAGCTTTCTCGACGGCGCCGCCGAGCCGGAGGAACTGGTGGCCCGGGCCGTGGAACTGGGGCTTGAGGGGTTGGCCATCGTGGACCGCGATGGTTTTTATGGCCTGATGAAATTTGCCGAAGCCGCAGCTAAAGCGAACCTTCCGGCCATATACGGTGCTGAGCTGTCGCTCGCGGAGGCCCCGGTGACCGTGCTGGCGCGCACCCCGGAGGGCTATCGCCGCCTGTCGCGACTCATCGCGCGCGCCCGGATGGAGGCGGGGGAGAAGGATCGCGTGACTTATCCGCCCTTGGATGAGGTGGCGCGCGAACTGGAAGGGGAGTGCTTCTTTCTGGTAGGGCCGGAGGCACTAGCGGAAATCGATAACCTGCTCGAAAGAATAAAAATAGACAGCATAGTTCTCGAATATTCGTGCAGCATGTCCCCCGAGGATGCGGATCGGCACCGTTTCCTCGATAAATACAATAACCTGCGGGCCATCGCAACCGCACGGCCCGCGGCCGCGACCCGCGACCAAACTCGGCTCGCCGCCGCCAAGCGTGCCCTGGCCCGGCGCGAATCCCTCGCGGCCGCCGCGCCGCACGTCCACCCCATGGGGGCTGGCTGGCTGCGATCCGGCGAGCAGATGGCGCAACTCTTGCCGGATCGGCCGGAGCTCATCGCCGAAACCGTGGCGCTCGCCCGCGAGTGCTCCTTTACCTGGGACGCCCTCGCTCCCAACCTGCCGCATTTTCCGGTGCCGGAGGGGTACACCGAAATGAGCTGGCTGGAGCACGAGGTCTGGCGCCGCGCCAAGGACCGCTATGCTTCGCGCCCGGCCGAGATCAGGCAGGCGGCGAGGAAACAGATTCGGCATGAGCTGGGCGTCATCAAGCAGCTGGGCTTTCCCGGCTACTTCCTGATCGTGTGCGATCTGGTGGATTTTTGCCGCCGCGAGAATATTCTGTGCCAAGGCCGCGGCTCGGCCGCCAACTCCGCGGTGTGCTTTGCGCTGGGCATTACCAATGCAGAGCCCATCTCCGCGCAGTTGCTCTTCGAGCGCTTTCTCTCCCCGGACCGTGATGGCCCGCCCGATATTGATATCGATATCGAGTCAGGCCGCCGCGAGGAAGTCATCCAGTATGTCTACCGCACCCACGGCCGCGATCGCGCCGCGCAGGTGGCCAATGTCATTACCTATCGCCGCAAGGGAGCTACCCGCGATGCCGCCCGCGCGTTGGGCTACCCGCAGGGCTCGGCCGATGCATGGTCGAAAGGTACCTCTGAGCCGCCTGCCGACGTCTCCTCATTAGCCGAGCAATTCCTCGGCCAGCCCCGCCACTTGGGCATCCACTCCGGCGGCATGGTGCTGTGTGACCGGCCCATTGCAGACGTCGTTCCTATGGAATGGGCGCGCATGGAAAATCGTTCCGTATTGCAGTGGGATAAGGACGATTGCGCGGCCGCCGGCCTGGTGAAATTCGACCTTTTGGGCCTGGGCATGCTGGAGGCGCTGCACCATATGATCGATGCCGTGCGCGCCACCACCGGCCGCGAGGTGCACCTGTGGGAGCTTGATCTGGCCGAGCCGGAGGTCTATGACATGCTCTGCCGCGCCGATGCGGTGGGTGTCTTCCAGGTGGAATCTCGCGCGCAGCTAGCCACGCTGCCGCGTCTGAAGCCGCGCCGCTTCTTTGACTTGGTGGTCGAGATCGCGCTCATTCGCCCCGGCCCCATCCAGGGCGGGTCCGTGCACCCCTACCTGCGCCGCCGCGATGGCTTGGAAGAGGTGGCTTATGACCATCCGGTGCTGGAAAAATCCCTGGGCAAGACGTTGGGCATCCCGCTCTTCCAGGAGCAGTTGATGCAGATCGCGGTCGACGCCGCCGGCTTCTCCGGTGCCGAGGCCGATGACCTGCGCCGCGCCATGGGCTCGAAGCGATCCCCGGAAAAGATGGCCGCGCTGCGCAGCCGCTTCTTTGCCGGCCTGCACGAGACCAACGGTATCGAGGGCGAGGTGGCAGAAAAGCTGTGGGCCAAAATCGTGGCCTTCGCCGCCTATGGCTTCCCGGAATCCCACTCGCAGTCCTTTGCCTCGCTGGTGTATTTTTCCGCGTGGTTTAAGTACCACTACCCGGCGGAATTCTGCGTGGGGTTGCTGCGCGCGCAGCCGATGGGTTTCTATTCCCCGCAGTCGCTCATCCAAGACGCCCGGCGCCACGGCGTGCGGGTGCTGCCGGTGAGCATCAATGACTCCGGCGTCCAGGCCCGTGCGACGGGGTCGGCCGAGATTCGCTTGGGCCTTAACCTCATCAAGGGGCTAGGGGAGTCCGCCGCCGAGCGCGTGGAGGCGGCCGCGCCTTTTACTAGCGTGTCCGATCTTTCGCGCCGGGCGGATCTCAGCGTGGAGCAGGTGGAGGCGCTGGCTACGGCCGGGGCGCTGGAGTGTCTGGGGCTGGATCGTCGCCAAGCGCTGTGGCAGGCTGGCGTCGCCGCCACCGAGCGTGAGGGCATGCTGCCCGGTACGTCCGCCCTGGCCTCGCCGCACCTGCCCGGTATGTCCGCGTTTGAGCTCATGGCTACCGACGTCGCCGCCACCGGCGTGACCCATAACCAGCAGCCGATGGAGCTGGTGCGTGCCTCGCTTGCCGACGTCCTCCCTGCCTCCCAGCTCCCCCATGTCCCCGATGGCACCCGCGTGCGTATCGCCGGCATCATTACTCACCGCCAGCGCCCGCGCACTGCTTCTGGCCTGACCTTTTTGGGCGTCGAGGATGAAACCGGCCTGATGAACGTGATGGTCTCACCCGGATTGTGGTCGCGGCATAAAGTCCTAGCCCGCACCGCCCGGGCGATGATCATCCGCGGCATCGTGCAAAATGCCACCGGCGCGGTCAGCGTGGTTGCAGATAAGCTCGAGCCGCTGGATTTTGGGGAATTCCTCTCCCGCGGCTCCCGCGACTTCCGCTAGTTGCCGCCGCTGCGCAGCTCGTCCGCGTTGAGCTTATTGGCCAATTCTTTGGCTACCGCAAACGGAATCCACAGCAGCTGGATATAGATGAGCTTGGCAAAGAAGATGGCGATATTAGTCCCAGAGGTCGCTGCCTCCGCTGTGACCTGCTCTGTGCCGAAGACTTGCAGGCCAAATGCGGTGGCACCAGCGACAAGGAAGAGCACTATGGCCGTGGCCAATGCGGTTTTCAGGCCTTTGTCGCGGGCGTCGGTATGCAGGCGCAGCTCGTACTCTTCCATCTCCGTAGTAGGAACGTCGAGGTGCCGAATGGACTGGCGCAGCCACGTGGTGCACATGGTCGCCGCAATGCCAGCTATCGGCCACAGCAGATTAGACAAGCCAAGCGCGAAGAAGTGCAGGGGCGCCGCCACGATGGCCAGGCCGAGAAAAATATCGCCGGCCAGGATCAAGCGCTTGCGGCGGGAAACAGAGGCAGGAATTGTGGTAGCCATTAGGAATTCTTCCTATAGATTTCAGTGGACATAGGGGCAAATTCCTGGCGGGAAAAGATGGCCTCCACTGGAAGGTCAAAGACCTCGCAGACGCGGAAAGCTAGGTCCAGGCTGGGGGAGTGGTCCCCGCGCTCAAGGGCTCCGACGGTCTGGGGGTTGACGTCGATGGCCTCAGCCAGCTGCGCGCGCGACATGTCCCGCTCGGCGCGTAGCACGCGTACCCGGTTATAAATGGGTGCGGAGGGCTTCTTCTTTGGGGACATGAGTCAAAGTATTGCATAAACCCAACGCCCTGGCAAGGGTTGCTACTCGACGCCGAAGATATCCCCTGGCTGGCAGTCCAGTGCCGCGCATAGTGCTGCGAGGGTGCTAAAGCGTACGGCTTTGGCACGATTATTCTTCAATACGGAGAGGTTGACTGGGGTGATGCCTACTTCTTTAGCGAGTGCCGTTCCGGTTATGCCGCGCTCTTCCATTATTCGGTCGAGGTGGCAGACTACCTGGGGCCCTTGTGGCTCAGACAAGTCCTTCGACCTCCTCTTCTAGCTTGCAACCGCGCTTGATGGCGGCTGAGAAGAGCTGTAGGGCGCAGGCAAAGAGGTAAAGCAGCGCGAGCTCGCCAAATGACGTTCCGCTCTGGCTGGACCACCAGTCGATCCCTAGCTGTGAAGAGGCCCAGTTGTTGCCCATACCTTCGAGCGGGAAGCGTCCGATAAACCAGACGAGAATCCCGATGGCTATTCCATTGAGGAAGCGAATATTTTTCGTAGTGAAGACCTGCCCGCGAAGCATGGGCTTGACCAGACGGTAGGTAAAGAACGCGATGATCAAAATAGCCGCAATCTTAACGACGAGCGCTGCGGTGAGCATCCAGAATGGTCCGCCGTCGAGGTTGTGTTTGCTTAGGCCTTCTGGGATGGCTGCGCTCAGTGCGGTGGAAAAGCGTCCGGTGGCAAGCTCACGCAGGTAGGTAGGGCCGAGGATGACGATGGTAAGGAGGCAGATGCCGGCCGCTGTGTTAATTTCGCGGCGCTCGGCCTTGGAGGTGGGTTGTGGGGTGGTCATGACAATCCTTTCCGCCGATTGTTTATCGACTCTCGATGTTGTCGTAATTCGATAATATCGATTAACGATAAGTGAGGCAAGGGTATGGCCCGATTGATACTGTCAATAACTATGAGCGAAGAAATGAATCCCGTCTCGCCACGCCTGGTGACCTCGCGTTATATCCACCACCTGAGCTGGATGATTGTCCTCGCGGCGGCCGCCGGTGCGGCAGGTTTCTGGTGGACCCCGTGGTTCTACTGGGCGGCCGGGCTTTTCGTCGCCCTTTTCTTCTGGCTGCTCTGGCTCATCCCCGCCCAGGTGCGCAACATGGGCTGGCTCGAGACCGACGATGAGCTGCTTATCACTCGCGGCAAGCTCTGGCATTCCTTCACCGTCGTGCCCTACGGCCGCATCCAATTCGTGGACGTGACCTCCGGGCCCATCGACCGCGCCCTCGGGCTAAAAAAGCTGCAGCTCCACACGGCCTCGGCCAGCACGGACGCCACCATTAAGGGCTTGGAAGCCCCGCTTGCCGACGCCCTCCGTACCCGCCTTGCCCACCAAGCCCGCGAACGGATGAGCGGCCTATGAGCGACCAGTCCAGCACCCAACCAAGCTTCCGCCGCGTCCACCGCCTCACCCCGCTGCTGCGCCTATGGTCAGTGATCCTGGCCCTCATCGCGGCCTTCGCCCTCAACGTCAACCTGGAAGCCCTGCGCGATATCTTCGCCTTCATCACTGGCGAGCACCGCGGCGAGGCCCTGCGCGATACCGCCCTAGCTCTCGCCGCGTTCGTTGCAGTCTGCGCGGTCGTGTGGCTCGCCTCCGGCCTGTGGTGGCGCCGCATGGGCTACCAGCTCGGCGCGGACGAGCTATCCCTGCGCCGCGGACTCTTTTCCACCCAACTGCGCACCGCGCGCTATGACCGCACCCAGGCCGTCGACGTCGTCGAGCCTGTCATCGCTCGCCTTTTCCGGCTAGCGGCCGTCCGTGTAGAAACAGCCGGCGGCCAATCATCAGTCATCGAAATCGCCTACCTCAAAAAGGCCGACGCCGAAGCCCTGCGCGAGGACATCCTCGCCCGCGTCCACGGCGCACCCGCACCGGCCGCGGACACTGACATCGACGCAACCGCAGCCGACTTGACCAGCGCCCCAACACCCGCCCCGCCGGCCGAAGAACCGACCCTCGTGCCCGAAATTCCGATCGCGCGCTCCCTTATGGCGGCCGCGTTGCGCGCCTCCACGCTTTTCCTCGTCGGTTTCCTCATCCTTGTCGTGGTCACCCGGCTGCCGCTGTCGACCGCGCTGCCCATCCTCGTCGGCGCGATACCCAACGTCTGGAACGTGCTCGATTCCTCCTGGCGCTACACCGCCCGCACCGACGGCGAGGTACTCAACATCACCTACGGCCTGGCCGATCGCCGCCGCCAAAGCATCCGCCTTGACCGCATCCACGCCGTGCAAATTACCCAGCCGTTCCTGTGGCGGCCGTTGGGCTGGTACGAGGTGAGGGTGTCGGTGGCGGGATATGGGGCGTCGGCAAGCGGCAAGGCTTCTGGCTCCACCCGCATCCTGCCGGTCGGCTCCCTCGCCCAAGCCCGGCAATTCCTCCCGGCCGACGCCGCGCCCACCTACGCCTCGCCGGCCCGCGCCAAATGGGTCTCCCCGCTGGATTACCGCCAGCAAACCGTCGCGCTCACCGGCGACTACGTCATCGTGCGCAACGGCCGGCTCAACCGCCGCGTCAAGGCCATCCACACCTCCCATATCCAGGAGCTAACCTACCGCCGCGGGCCGATTTCCCAGGCGCTCGGCCTAGCCACCGTCAACCTCGACCTAGTTCAAGGGCCCGTGCGCATGGCCGCGCGCAACCTCACGCTTGCCGACGCCACCGCACTCCTTGCCCGCCTGCGCTCCCGCCAACTGCCAGGGCTTAAACCGCCCCGTTAAAGCCCAGCTGGCGCCACGCCTCGAATACGGCCGTCGACGCCGAATTCGACAGGTTCATCGAGCGCCTGGCCGGCACCATCGGAATGCGCACGCGGTCCGTCACGCGCGGATGGTTAATATGCTCCTCCGGCAGGCCAGTCGGCTCCGTGCCGAAGAGAAGGACATCGCCCTCCTGGTATTCGATATCCGTAAACCACTTATCCGTATGCGTGGTAAACGCGAAGACGCGCGCCCCCGGCAGCGCATCCATGCAAGCCTGAAAATCCTTGTGAATCTGCACATCGGCCAGATCGTGATAATCCAGTCCGGCGCGCTTTAAGTGCTTATCGTCGAAATTAAAGCCTAGCGGCTCAATCAGGTGCAGGCTCGCGCCCGTCACCGCGGCCGTGCGGATGGCGTTGCCCGTATTGGTGGGAATGACGGGGTTATCAAAGACAATGTGCAGCTGGCTCATGCCTTCAGTCTAGGATGGTGGCTATGAGCGCTACCAAACTAGATGGCACACTGTACCGCGACGAGATTTTCGCCGACCTCGCCCAGCGCGTGGCCGCGCTGAAGGACAAGGGGATTACGCCCGGCCTCGCTACCGTCCTGGTCGGCGAAGACCCCGGCTCCCAGTCCTATGTGAAGATGAAGCACCGCGACTGCGAAAAGCTCGGCATCAACTCCATCCGCAAGGACCTGCCGGCCGATGTCACGCAGGAAGAACTTGAGGCCGTTATCGATGATCTCAACACCGATGATGCCTGCACCGGCTACATCGTCCAGCTCCCGCTGCCGAAGCACCTGGATGAAAACGCCATCCTCGAGCGCATCGACCCCGAAAAGGACGCCGATGGCCTGCACCCGGTTAACCTGGGCAAGCTCGTGCTCAACGAGGATGCACCCCTGCCGTGCACCCCGAACGGCTGCCTGCACCTTTTGCGACGCTTCGGCGTTGAGCTCAACGGCGCCAAGACCGTGGTCATCGGCCGCGGCGTTACCGTGGGTCGCCCCATCGGCCTGATGCTTACCCGCCGCAGCGAGAATTCCACCGTCACCCTCTGCCACACCGGCACCAAGGACCTGGCCGCCGAGACCCGCGAGGCCGATATCGTCATCGCCGCCGCCGGCCAGCCCCACATGCTCACTGCGGACATGATTAAGGAAGGCGCCGCGCTTCTCGACGTCGGAGTCTCCCGCGTCGACGGCAAGCTCACCGGCGACATCCACCCAGACTGCTGGGACAAGGCCGGATTCGTCTCGCCGAACCCGGGCGGCGTCGGCCCGCTGACCCGTGCCTTCTTGGTGCGCAATATCGTCGAGCGCGCGGAAAAGTTGGCGTGAATCTAGACAATCCGCACGACGCCGGCCTCGCACCCTCCTCGCTGCCGCCCGCCGCGCAGTGGGCAGCCATCGGGATCTTCGTGGCCGGCGTGGTCGTCTCCGGCGGCTACGCCGTCTTTGAGTACTGGCGCCGGGCCACGTTCCTCCTTGGCCTCGCCCTGCTGTGGCTCACTGTGGTCCGCCTTACCTGCGATTCCCGTCGCGTCGGCGTGCTGGCAGTGCGTTCGCGTCGCTTCGATGCCTGCTTTACCGGCCTACTCGGCGCCGTGATGGCCTTTCTGGCCTTCTCCGTGGATTCGCTCGGCAGCTAGTTATCCACAGTCTTTTGTAGAGCTTTCACCTATCTCGGCCTTAGAGGGTGTCGTTCGGGAGATTATCCACAGGCTGCCGCCCGTCACCGCGCGCCGAGTTGCGCGGCCGGTTTAGGCTCAGGGCCATGATTTCGAACTACCTGACAGCCGTGAATTCCCCGATGGTGCTCATCGAGGAGTGCGTTGGGCTGTCGGTAGAAAAGCTCGTCGATAAGGGCTTTAGCGATCGCGAGGCCGCCGAGTTTGCCCGCCTTGCCGACACCTACTTCGACCGCACTTCCTTTCGCGCCAAGCAGCGCGCCGCCCGCCGCACCACACTGCCGCTTGACGCGCTAAAAATCATCGAGCACTATGCCCAGAAGATGAAAACCCAGCGCGCGGCCTGGGCGCTGCGCGAGGAACTATGCGCTCTGCGCGTTGCTACCAGCGAGATTGAAAAGCGCGCCCGACGCCTTGTCCGCGAGGAGCGCACCACCAAGCGCTCTGAGGGCGTGCGTCTTACCCGCCGCCGCGATGACCTGTGGACGCTGACCATTACCGCCGAGTCCGAACTGGTGGCAGAGATTAATAACCATGTCTCCACCGTCGCCGATGCCCGCCGCGTCTTTTCCCAGGGTGCCGCCGCCTCCACAATCACCACCAATGTGGTGCTTACCCTCAATGAGATGGTCAAGGTCATCCACGGCGAGGACGTCACCTTGCAGCTAACCAATGGCGCGCAAATCTCCGGTGCGGACCTTGCCCGCCGCGCGCTTGCCGACGTCGGCCTTATCACCCTCATCCACCCTGTCACCGGCCCCGTAAACCTCTATCAATCGCGGCGCCGAGCTACATGGAAGCAACGCCAGATGGCGATGGCGGAAAACCCTGTGTGCCCGTGGCCCGATTGCCATACGCCAGCGGATGAATGCCAAGTCCACCACCTCACCCCGTGGCTGCTCGGTGGGGACACGAATCCCGAGAACCTCACCATGGCCTGCAAGTATCACAACGGGGTCAATGATGATGACCCTAATGCGCCGCCACGCCGCGGCCGGCTTGAGCGCCGCCCCGGCGAAGGCATCGTCTGGCGCCCGCCTTGGGCCAAGCCGCCCGAAGACGGCTGATCCCGTCCCGCCGCGTCAAGCCATAACCCCAGCGCAGCGTGCCGCACCGCTTATAGTTAGTGCGCGCTGCGCGGCTTCGGCGATCTCAGATGCAGCGAGCCTTTAAATCGAGTACTCGGTGGGATCGCCCGCCGCAGAATCGATGCCCGGGTCCGGTTGGGAAAGCGTGAGGAAATTGCGCAAGATGCGATCCATCTGGCGTGACTCGGTAAGAAAAGCGTCGTGGCCTACAGGGGAGACAATCTTCGCCATCGCCAGCAGGTTGCCGAGGTTGCGCGAGATGTGTTCCTGCTGGTGATACGGGTACAAGATGTCCGTGTCCACGCCGACGACCATGGTCGGTACCTCGGATGAGCCCAGCGCGCGGTTAAGGCCGCCGCGGCCGCGGCCGATATCGTGGCGGTTGAGCGCCTCGGTGAGGGTGACGTAGGAGCCGGCGTCAAAGCGATCGGCCAGCTTGATGCCCTGATAGTCCAGGTAGGAGTTGACGGCAAAGCGCTCATTGCGGCGGCGGTAGGGCCCGAGCGGGTTCTCGCCGGTCTGGGCCTGGACGCCGAAGCGCTCGTCGATTTCCTGCTCGCCGCGATACGTCAGGTGTGCAATGCGACGCGCGGCCGCCAGCCCCTCGCGCGGGCGCTGGGCGGAGGCGTAGTAATCGCCGCCGTGCCAGAAGGAATCCTGCTCGATGGCTGCGATTTGTGCCGACTGGATACCAATCTGCCAGGCGGAAGCGCGGGCCGATACGGCAATGACGCAAGCCGCATCAACGGCCTCGGGGTGCATCAGCGTCCATTCCAGCGTGCGCGCGCCACCCATCGAGCCGCCGATGATGGCGTGGACGTGGGTAATGCCGAGCTCGCGGAGCGCGGCACGCTCGGCCGTAACGAGGTCACGCACGGACAGCGCGGGGAAGCGCGAGCCCCAGGCACGGCCGTCGTCTGGGTGCGGGGAGGCGGGGCCGGTGGAGCCGGAGCAGCCGCCCAGTGCGTTGGTGGCGATAACGCACCACTTCGTCGTATCTAGCGCCTTGCCGGGGCCGACCAGATCCGCCCACCATTCGGCCACATTCGAGTCACCGGTCAGGGCGTGTTCAACCACAATGACATTATTGCGGCCGTGGGGATCGCCGAGGAGGTGGCCGAAGCGGTGGTAGGCAATGTGGGCGTCGGCAAGCGTGGCGCCGGCTTCGGTGTGAAAGTCGCCGATGTTAACTAAATTCATGCCAGCGCGTTAAAGCCTAGCTCGAGGTCCGCGATGATGTCATCGATGTGCTCGATGCCCACGGACAGACGGATGGTGGACTGGGTGATGCCGGCCGCGGCAAGTGCAGGCTCGTCGGACTGGGAGTGCGTGGTGGTTGCCGGGTGCACGGCCAGGGAACGGGTGTCGCCGATATTGGCGAGGTTGGAGTGGAGCTTGAGGGCGTCGATAAACGCCCAGGCTTCCTCGCGGCCGCCGTCGATGTCGAAAGAGAGCACGGAGCCGGTGTAGGCGTAGCCGAGCTTTTCCTTGGTGGCCTTGTACGGCGAAGAATCCAGGCCGGCGTAGTTGACCTTGGTGACCTTGGCGTGGTCTTCCAGGTACTCGGCAACGGCCTGGGCGTTGGCATTGTGCTTTTCGACGCGCAGCCCCACCGTCTCGATTCCATTCAGCGTCAGCCAGGCGTTGAAGGGGGAGATGGCGGCGCCGGTATCGCGCAGCAGGCCGGCGCGGGCCTTGAGCGCGAAGGCTGGGGCGCCGAGGTCGGCGTACTTCAGGCCGTGGTAGGCCTCATCCGGGGTGACGAAGTAGGGGAAGACGGGCTTGCCGTTGCGGGTGACGGTCCAGTCGAAAGAGCCGCCGTCGATAATCGCGCCGCCGATGGCCGAGCCATTGCCGGTGTAGAACTTGGTGGTGGAGACCACGACGATGTCCGCGCCGAGGTCCAGCGGCCGCGCGAGGGCGGCGGTGGCGATGGTGTTGTCCACGATGAGCGGGACCTGGTTATTGTGGGCGACTTCGGCGATGGCCGGGATATCGAGAACATCGGCCACGGGGTTGCCGAAGGTCTCGCCGTAGAAGGCCTTCGTATTCGGCTGGACGGCGTCCTGCCAGGACTGCGGGTCATCCGGGTCCTCGACGAGGGTAACGTCGATGCCCAAGCGCTTGAGCGTGACGGTAAAGAGGGTAGAAGTGCCACCGTAGAGGCGCGGGGAAGTAACGATGTGGTCGCCGGCCGAGGCGAGGTTCAAAATGGCCGCGGTTTCGGCTGCCTGGCCGGAAGCGAAGGCAATGGCCGCGACACCGCCCTCGAGGGAAGCGAGGCGTTCTTCCAGTGCGTCCTGGGTGGGGTTGGTCAGGCGGGTGTAGATAGGGCCGGCGTCGGAAAGATTGAAGCGGTTGGCCGCGTGCTCGGCGTCGTTAAAGACGTAGGAAGTGGTCTGGTAAATCGGCACGTTGCGGGCGTTGTGGTACCCGTCGAGGTTTTGGCCTGCGTGTACGGAGCGGGTAGCGAAGGACCAGTTGGAATTGGAGTTATCGTATTTCGTCGTCATGCTTGGCAAGACTAGACCAAGCGGTATATCTTGCGAACGAGTTTTGAAAAACCCGCTGGCAGAAACGAGAATAAAAATAGACCAAGCGGTCGGTGTGCGCTTGGTCTGGTGGGGTGCCTTGCTTAGCGGTGATGGTCTTGTTTCTCGAGCTGTTCGGCAATGCGGCGGGTGTTTGCGCGAGTTTCGTTGCTATTGCGCACGAGCTTGACCACGATGGCGATGATTCCGGCGAGGATAAGAAACGGAATGAGTATGAGTAGGAATTCAAGCGGGCCGAGGGACATGTATTACCTTTCTTTTATGATCCTTGGGGTTACGGTATCACTCGCGTAGGGCGGCCGCGACAGCGGAGAGGCTCGTGCGTAGTTCGGTGTCGCTAAGGTGGCCGAAGCCGAGGACGACGCCGTCTTCGGCGTCGGCGCCGCCCCAATAATCGCGCAGTGGGGTGAGTTTGATGCCGCGGGCGGCGGCGCGGGGGACCACGGCCGGGTCACACAGCAATACCGCGTGGAGGCCACCGTGGATGGGGAGGAGTTGCGTGCCATCGACGGTGCCGAGCGTTTCGGCTACCAGGTTGCGGCGGCGTTTATAGGTGCGGCGCATGCGGCCGGTGTGGCGTCGTAAAGCGCCGCTGGCAAGGTAGTGGGCGAGCGCTGCCTGGGGGATGGCGCCGACGGGTTGGCCGAAGACCTCGCGCACGCGGTCAACGGCCGGGCGCAGGCGCGGTGGGACGACGAGGTAGCCGCAGGCAATGGAGGGGGAGATGACCGAGGAGAAGGTGCCCAGCAGTACGGTGTGTTCTGGGGCGAGTGCGGCCAGGGCGGGCAGTGGCTGGCCGACGTAGCGCAGTTCGGAATCAAAGTCATCCTCGATGAGGAGGGCGTCGTGTGCGCGGGCCCATTCGACGAGTTCGGCGCGCCGGGCTGCAGGAAGTGAGCCGCCGTAGGGGTATTGGTGGCTGGGGGTGACGATGAGGGCGTCGAGATCGGCCGTGGGGACGGTGACGCCATCGGGGTCGGTGGGGATTTCCACCAACGTATGGCCGAGCGCGTGGGGCACACGGCGCAGGCTGGGGTAGCCGGGGGATTCCACGCCTACGCGCAGCTGGCGGCCGAGGGTGCGCAGGAGTACGGAGAGGCCGTCGCGGGCGCCGGCAGTGATGAGGATGCAGGCTGGGTCGACGTTAAGCCCGCGCATGTGGCGCAGGTGCGCGGCGACCTCGTGGGGCAGATCGCCGGAGGGGTCGACAGCCGCGGCGCGCCACGCGGCCCTCCATTCAGGGGTGAGGATGCCGGCGGTGTCGGGCAGACCGGGGGTCAGTGACACCAGCTCGGGTTCGGCGGCCGGTGTGGGGGCCGGCTCCGGGCGCGGGGCGCGGGCGTGGGGGAGCAGCGGGTTGATGACGGTGCCGGAACCAACCTCGGCGGTGAGGTAGCCCTCGGCTGTGAGTTGGTCGTAGGCGGTGACCACGCTGCCTCGGGAAATGCCGAGCTGCGAAGCCAAGTGGCGGGTCGAAGGAACGCGCTCGCCGGGCAGGAGGACGCCGGCGGCGACCTGAGCGCGTAGGGCTGCGGCGATTTGCACGGGCAGCGGCCGTGCATCAGAGGGATCGAGGCGAAGGGGCACGGGCCCATCATAAGTGGTCTAATCCAACACGCTGAAAATGGCTCTTGTCTTGTACCACTTGGGTGGGCCACTATGGCACCTATGACTGAACAGGTAAATGAACAAGGACGCGCTACCACGCGCGTGAAGCGAGGACTAGCCGATATGTTGAAGGGCGGCGTCATCATGGACGTCGTCACGCCGGAGCAGGCGCGCATTGCGGAGGACGCGGGTGCGTCGGCCGTGATGGCGCTGGAGCGCGTGCCGGCCGATATCCGCGCGCAGGGCGGCGTGGCCCGCATGTCTGACCCGGAGCTTATCGAGGGCATCGTCGAGGCCGTCGACATCCCCGTCATGGCCAAGGCCCGCATCGGCCACTTTGTGGAGGCACAGATCCTGGGCGAGCTGGGTGTGGACTTTATCGACGAGTCCGAGGTGCTTAGCCCGGCCGATTACGTCAACCACATCAATAAGTGGGATTTCGACGTGCCGTTCGTGTGTGGTGCGACCAACCTGGGCGAGGCGCTGCGCCGCATCACCGAAGGCGCGGCCATGATTCGCTCCAAGGGCGAGGCCGGCACCGGCGACGTCTCCGAGGCTGTGAAGCACCTGCGCACCATTAAGGCGGAAATCGCGCGCCTGCGCCACCTGGATCGAGACGAGCTCTACGTCGCGGCCAAGGAACTGCAGGCGCCGTACGACCTGGTTGCAGAGGTGGCGGAGACCGGCAAGCTCCCGGTCGTGCTCTTCGTTGCCGGTGGCGTCGCTACGCCTGCCGACGCCGCCCTTGTCCGCCAGATGGGCGCCGAAGGCGTCTTCGTGGGCTCCGGCATCTTCAAGTCCGGCAACCCGGCGGCGCGCGCGGAGGCCCTCGTGAAGGCTGCCACGCTTTACGACGACCCCGCTGAGCTCGCCAAGCTTTCCCGCGGCCTGGGCGAGGCCATGGTGGGCATCAACGTCAACGACGTGCCTGCACCGCACCGCCTGGCTGAGCGCGGATGGTAGCCACCGTCGGGGTGCTGGCGCTGCAGGGCGGCGTCGAGGAGCACCTGCGCATTCTGGACGGGCTCGGGGTGGCGACTCGCCGGGTACGAGTACCGCGCGATTTGGACGGGCTCGATGGGCTGGTGATTCCGGGCGGCGAGTCGAGTGTCATCGATAAGCTGGCGCACAGCTTCGGGCTGGCCGAGCCGCTGCGCGACGCCGCGGCCGCAGGATTGCCGGTGCTCGCGACCTGCGCGGGGCTCATTTACTGCGCCCGCGAGCTCGAAAACCCCGCGCCGGGGCAGCAGACGCTGGGGCTTATCGACGTCACCGTGCGCCGCAACGCCTTCGGCAACCAGCGCTTTTCCGAAGAGCGCACGGTTCCTGTGACGGCTGGCGAGGAAACACTCGACATCGAGGCGAGTTTCATTCGCGCGCCGCTGGTCACCCGCGTGGGCGAGGGCGTCGAGGTCATCGCGACGGTGCCGGGCGAGGACGGCGACGCGGTGGTCGGCGTGCGCCAGGGCCGCGTGACGGCGCTGAGCTTCCACCCAGAAGAAAACGGCGACGCCCGCGTGCACGCCGCCTGGCTCGACAGCTTCTAAGCATGCAGACACACCAAAGCCGCCTGCACCGGTCTCGAAGAGGCCGCCGCCAGCCATGAGCGGAACCACAGACAGCATCTTGGCGGAGGTACCCAGCTCGAGGATGGGGAAGAGGTCCGTGTTGTAGTCACGCAGCACGTTGCCGGTCACGGAGATGGTGTCCTCGCCGCGGCGGATGCGCTCGATGGAGGTCTTGGTAGCGGTGACCGGATCCTCGATGGAGATATCCAGGCCCTCGGTGTCGTGGTCCTTAAGGTACTTCTCCACCAGGGACTTGATATTGCGGTCGTGGCCGCGCTCCGGGTCGAGCCAGAAGATGGTCTTCATGCCGGACAGGCGAGCGCGGTTGACGGCGAGTTTGACCCAGTCCTGGATCGGGGCGTCCTTGGTCTGGCAGGCGCGCCAGATGTCGCCGGTCTCGACGCCGTGCTCGATCAGCACACCGCGGCGACAGCGATCCAGCGGCGGGGGATGCCGCGGGGATCAGGGCGGAAGCGGCCATCGAAATCGTGGGAGCCGGCTGCGGCAGCCTGGGCAAGCTGTTCAAGGAGGTCGGCGCGGTGGCCACTGGCGTTGGCGCGTAACCAGGCGGCATCTGCCATGATGCGCTTGCGGTTCGTTCCGGTTACAGCGCGCCGGCCTTGCCGTGCGACGGCATCGCGCCAACGCTGCAAGACCGTCTCTGGTTCGACGTGTGAGTGGGGGACCACCACTGGCTTCGCGTCCTGGGGAACGCCGAGCCAGTGGATGTGGGGGCGATCAAGACCTGGGAACACCCAGGTGTCTTCGTGGGCGAGGCCGATGAGGATCCACGGGGTGCGGCCTTGCTCCCAGGCATGGCGCTTGCGCATTCGCAGTTGCACCGTCACGCCGGCTGCACTTGCCAGCACCCGCAGGGCAGGAATGCCGAGTCTCTCAGCGGTGGGGCTGGCTTGGCAGCGCAATGGCCCTTCGTTAGTGTCAAAGACGAAGACAGGGTGCATGCCGTCATCCTCGACCCCGTGGAAAACAGCTTCGCCAAACCACCAGTCTTGCGCGGGAAAAACATTGGTGTCTGGGGTGCGGGTGCTGGCGCGGACCTGGCTCCCGCGCCCCAGCTTGCCATCAGCGGAAGCTGTGGCGTTGGTGAGCAGCAAACCGGTGCGGACGGCGTCGCGGTGCGGGAGGCCCAACTGGCCTAGTCCGGTGTCGGTGCGATAGGCCTGGATGATTTGCTGTTCGCCGCCCGGGAGCACAGTGGAGAGCTCCCAGACTTGGCCGTTGCGCTCGTCCACCATATAGGTGATCACCCCGGCATATCCTGATGCGGTGAGCAGCGGCTCCGAGGCCCACCCACGAAGTCTCAGATTCCCCACGGGGCTGTAGGTGCGGCGTGCAGTGCCAACGGCATCAAGGCTCAGCGTTCCGGTGTCATGGCCGTGGCGGAGCCGGTGGGTGGCCAATGCGGCTTCTACCAGTGCGGAAACCGCGGCCTGCGTAACGTGGCTGTCTCCGTAGCCGAGCCGGCCGGTGCCGAGGTGCCCATGCAGCACCGCGAACTGTGCGGCCAGCAGCGGCAGCTTGTGCACGCGAGCAGCTGCCACCACGCGCAACACGGCTGCCCGGTCACCGGCGGTGAGCCCGCCGAGCCCGCGGTCAAGAATCCCAGTGAGGCAAGATTCGGCGAGCTCGAGGGTGGACACCTGGTCGCGGGTCAGCGTCAGTGGAGTGTCGGCGGACTCGGAAGGTTCAGAAGGTCCGGAAGGTCCGGAAGATTCCGCGACCGTCGGCGGGCAGTTCACCAGTACCTGCGCGAGATGGAGACAGCGCGGGCTGAGCAGGCAGCCGCATTCGGCTCTATCGGGCGGAGTGAGGGTGACGGTGGCACTTCCGACAGTGATGGTGGTGCTGTCGGTACCGGTCTCGACGGTCCAGGAGTCGGGGTCAGCATTGTCGAGGCGTTTCTGCAGGCGGGCTGGAAGCGCTTCGATCGTGGCAGCGACGAAGGCCGGGTCCATGGGAGGTAGGTTGGCATGGGTCATGGATTCACCTGCTCTGCCACCCACCGTGCCAGCGCCGTCGGGGAGACAGCGGAGACAGACATGCCAGCGTTTGCAGCGCGTTGGGCGATCATCGTGTTGTAGCGTGCGGTACCTGAATCATCCAGCGCGGCGCACCCGAGGAGCCGAACACCGGAGGTGTGCATCGATTCGATGTGTGCCAGCATCTGGGACACTGATCCGCCTTCCTCGAAATCGCTGATCACTACGAGCATGGTCCGGGACGGCACAGTGACGCGTTCTTGGGCGACGGAAAGTGCACCGGCAATATTCGTGCCACCGCCGATGCGTATTTCGAGCAGCAGAGACAGAGGGTCGTCGACGTGTTCTGTGAGGTCGATGACCTGGTGGGAAAAGGCGAGGAAGGTCACCGACAAAGCGTCCACTCCGGCGAGAATGGAGGAGGTCATCGCGGCGAAGATGGTGGACGGTTCCATGGAGCCGGAGACGTCGACAAGCACGATCACGTGCCAGTCGGCGCGACGTGCAATGGGCTGGCGGAAAATTGGGGTGGCTACGACGAGCTCCGGGGTGCCGTCGGGTCCGTGCACAGCGTGGCGCAGGTTCCTGTGGATGGTGCGGGCGGCGTCCAAGCGCGGGGAGGGGCGAGTGGAAGGCCGCCACCCCTGCAGGCCACGTAGCGCCGGGCGCATTCGCGAAGCCAGCGCCTGAGAGAGCTCCGCGACCATGCGACGCAGCATCGGACGCAGTTTCGTCAGCGCTGATTCGGGCATGCCGCCGGCGAGGGTGAGGACGTCGTTGAGGAGTTCGACGGAGGCGCGGGGTTGGACGTCGAGAAGTAAATCCATGCCGAGCGGATTGCGCGAGGTGACTGCGGACGCGGCAATGTCCTCGCGTACCTCCTCGCCGAACAACTCATCGAGGTCTGAAGCCCATTCGCGTGCTGTGGGGTAGCCGGGCTCCG
The DNA here is from genome assembly GCF_022347435.1 of Corynebacterium sp. ACRPE. Taxonomy (NCBI): domain Bacteria; kingdom Bacillati; phylum Actinomycetota; class Actinomycetes; order Mycobacteriales; family Corynebacteriaceae; genus Corynebacterium; species Corynebacterium sp. ACRPE. The sequence continues at coordinate 82,296 of NZ_JAKRNA010000002.1, forward strand.
TGCCGCCCCGTCCGCCCAATGATGCAGTGGCGCCCCCTTCGCCGGCACCGCTGCCATAGAGCTGGTCCAGGCTGCGGGCCAAGCGGCGGTGCTGCGGATCGGTCAGTTCGTGGTGGCGCCGACCCAGCACGAGTGCCCATCGCTGCTCCGGCGTCAAGGCCGCAGAAGCAAGCCCGAGCCGCTGGAGACGCTCCCACGCGGCGAGGTCTTCGGCAGCCCAGCGGCCACGTTCTTCAGCTGGGACGTGGCTCGGGCGCACATGGTTGGCGCCAAGTGCTTCCATCAGGCGCTCGCGCTCGGCGGCAGACATCGGGTCGAAGCCAGCACGCAGCGCCGGAAGGCGCGCGATGAACAGGGCTTCTTCGAGGTCCTCGACACCGAAGCGGAGGTCGTCGAGGAGATCGCGGTCGTCCGCAAGCAAATCCGGGCTGGCGGTGATGAGGCCGGTGAGCCAGCACTCTAGATCGTGGCGGGCATCCGTACTGGCGGCACCGCGGATCCGGCCCGCGATGCTGGGCACATCGTCCAAGTGCTGGTCGAGACGCTGCAGCAGACCGGTAGCCGCGCCCTGCATGAGCGGCGAAGCAGTGGAGGCGAAGCTCCTCAGCGAGTGCGCCAGGCGCATCCCCACATCGGTGTGGCGAAGGGCGACGAGGCGACCCAATGCGCTGGCATCGGCCGGGTCATCACTGCCGCTAAGCCCGTTGACCTGGGCGACTGCGGCATCGCTGAGAATCTCCAGGGCACTGCTTATCGACGCCCCGCGTTCCACCTCCGCCATGCCTGCCACCGTGCCCTCGCCGATAGCGGCGAGCACCTCGATGGCCTCGACCAAGGCGTCAATCCCGGCGCGGGCGGGGAGTTCCTCCTTCACAACAGCGAGCCACCAATCGAATTCGCTGGCCAACCCGGCTGCCGCAGCATCAGACAAGCCGGTCACCAAGGCAGCCGTATCCGGGTCCGCGCCGGGACGCCGGGTGCGCAGCACGCCTTCCGCGGCTTGGGTGACGGTTACGCCGAAGGTGCTGACATGGGCGAGGCTGGCATTTGTTGTCACGTCGTAGTGCACTGTCCATTTTGTGCTCACCGCCTGGGCGCCGCCGAGGCCGGTCACCTCGGTGGAGGTGCCGTAGGAGATGCGGGCGACCCGGCAGCGCTGCAAGAACACCTCGCGGCGGGCATCCAACGTCTCTGACGCCGAGGAGCCGTTGGAGCGCAGTGGCGTCAAGACCAGTTCGCGCGGCGAGTCGTCAGGACCCGGTAGACGCAGGGTAGAAAGGTCTTCCTCGAATGCGAGAACCAGCCCGGACTGCGGCGTTCCGGGGGCGAGCGAGCCGCGGTCGCTGCCGATCAGAACTTCTTTGGCGGCGCGGGCCACCACACGGCCACGCCCGAGCACATCGCCTTGTGCGAAGACAGATGTGCAGGCTTCCAGCACCTCGCGACGCCCCGGCACCGGCAGCCCGCGCAATGCCGCGAGATCGAGCGCCATCCGGTGGGCCTCGCGGATTTCAGCTGGACCGCATGGGTGCCCGCAGGCGCGGATGCCCGCCGCCAATTGGGTGAGTAAACCGGCCACAGCATCCTCAAAGGCAGACACGCTATCGCCGTGGAGCAGCACGGCGCGTTGCCATCGAGGATCGCGGATGCCGGATGGGTAACCGGAACGGGAATCGAGCAGCGCGTGGGAGTAGGGGACCAGGCTCGCCGTCGTCGAGCGGGGTGCAGGCAGTGAATCGAGTAATGCGCGATCGGATTCCGCTTCAGCGTTGACGAGCTCATCGGTCAGCGCAGGACTATGCCACGCGCCGGTTACCGCGGCCACGTGTGGGCCGTGTGCTGCGCGGGCGCGCCGGATACCCTCGCGCATCGACGCCTCTCGCGCGGCTGTTTCCGTATCGACGGCTTGCTCGTGCCGGAAAGCCCATCCGAAAGCAAGGCCACTGCGGCGCACTGCTTCGGGGTCTGCGCCTGCGGAGGGGATTTCGACAAGGCGGTCCCAGGCATCGTCGGGGTGTTCGGCGCGCACGTGAGCGTCGATAAGCAAGCCCACGTTGATGCCTGCTTCTTCTGAAGCGGCGGGCCGCGCGGCGGGGGAGAGGTCCGCGCAGATCACCGGCACCCCGCGCGAGCGCGCCCACCGCACGGCGACGAGCTCCGGGCTGAAATCGGACAAGGGCCAGAAACCGGTTCGACCGTCATTGTCAGCCACTGCGAAAGCGAGCGGCGCCGCCGTCTCCGGGTGGGCGATCCACTCACACCAATCCTGCGCCTCAGTAGGCAACTCCAGCACAATCGCGTCCGGGTGAGCGGTATCCAGCGCTCGCGGCAACACGCGCGCGAGTGACGGCGAATGGTGGCGCACACCGACAAGAAAGACAGGATCGCGCGCTAGCTTATCGACGATCCCCGCAACATCCACTCCCGTCATGCCAACTCGTCGCGTTGATCCCATAGCGTGCGCCACGGTGTTGCGCCTTCTTGCGCCCGGCGGTGAACAACTGCGTCCCAGTACCCACGCAAACGGTCTGCATCTGACGCGTCGTCCTTGCGGACGACGCCGAGCAGGTGCCCAGCTACGTCGCGCAGACCGTCGCTGCGGGAGGGGAAATATGAGGCAGCCAGGGCGATCGACGTGCTCACGGAGACTGCTTCGGCAGTGGAGAGAACCGTGGTGGGCTTTTCCACCGGCCATCCTTCGCGGCTGACCCCGGCACGTAGGTCGCGGAAGGCGGTGACGAGGACTTCGACAACAACATCGTCGACAGGTGCATCGATGTGTGCGGCATCGAGCGCCCGGCGGGTCTGCGCGGTGACCAGCTCGATCTCCGCGTCAAGGTCAGCGATGGGGTGGACTGTTTCGAAGCTGAAGCGGCGCTTCAACGCTGCGCTCATTTCGGAGACGCCGTGATCGCGTAGATTCGCCGTGCCGATCAGACCGAAGCCCTCGGTGGCCGCCACCGACATATCGCCGAGCTCGGGCACCGCGATGCGTCGCTCAGATAGGAGGGAGACCAGTGAGTCCTGGACTTCCGGCAGGCAACGGGTGATCTCTTCGATGCGGGCAATGCGGCCGTGCTCCATTGCGCGCATCACTGGACTGGATACCAGCGCCTCCGGGGTGGGACCTTTGCCCAATAGCATCGCGTAGTTCCAGCCGTAGCGCAGCTGATCCTCCGTGGTACCTGCGGTGCCCTGCACCACCAAGGAGGAGGTGCCACAGATCGCCGCCGACAGCAGCTCGGAGAGCATGGATTTGGCGGTGCCCGGCTCGCCGACGAGCATCAGCCCCCGCGAGCCGGCCAGCGTGATCACGCAGCGCTCCACCAGTGCTGGGTCACCAACGTATTTCGGCGTAATGGTCAGCTTGGACCGCCCCGCCTTCAGATCCCTGCCGCCCATGATGAAGGTGACCACGGCCTGCGGCGTGAGCTTCCATCCCGGTGGCCGCGAGCCGGTGTCCCAGCGCTCTAAGAACTCGAGTTCATCGGCGAAGCGCTCCTCCGCGAGCTCGACTTGGTGTGTCATCGGCGTCTCCTCCTCGTGGTCTCCAGTTCCGCGAATTGCGGCGCGTCGTCGCTCTGGGAGCGCTCCCAGCACTTAGCGAACCATTCCGTCGGCGGCAGGGGTGCGACCGCGATGCCCAGCTGCGGCTCGAACTCTCCCTTGGGCCCAGTTTGCTCGATGCCGAATGCGGGTAGCTTCCATACCTCGATCGGGAGCTGCCCGTCTGACTTGTGCACCTTTTCTACCCATCCGCCGGGCAAGAAATAGCTGCGGCCTGAGCGGGGGCGCTTGCCTTCGACAACTTTACCGGCGGCAACGAGCTCGGAACCGGCTCGGACGATATCGGCCTTCTTCCAGGCGTTCCAGCGGCGGATATTCTTGTCCGTCGGGTCGGGCCACGCCAACAGCTGCAGGTAGTAGCGGGCCGCATCCTCACTGACTCCCAATGTGCTTGCCGCTGTCGCCACGAGATCGGGCGCGGAGACGAGCGGGTCGCGCGGCTCTCCCTTGCCCGGCTGCTTCAGCCATTCCGCGTAGGCGGTGAGGACACCGTGTGTGCGGAGGTCCACCGCCGCAACACGCATCCTGCTGGTGCCGAAAAGGCGGTCCTTTGCCCATTCGCGCGCCAGATCCAGGTCGCGGCACGGTTCCTCGACATCTGAGAGATCGACGAAGATCACATCCCCATCATATTGCTGTTCAACTGTGAACCGGCCGGCTTGCAGATCTTTGCGGTCTGTGTCGCCTTCGGCGCGTTTCGGCGCACCGATCGCGCTGCGAATTGCGTCATCGTCCTCACCGACGCCGGTGATAGCGACATTGATTGCCTCGACGCCCCGCGGGGAGTTGTGCAGCCGCTCGGCATGATCAGCCAGCGCAGGGCGCAACGGATCGGTCATATCCAGTTCACTGGCAAGCCAGATCAGAGCGCCGACCTCTTGGGCCCAGCCGTCGGCATTGTCGGTGTCGAGGTGCTGGCCAGCGGCAATGCTCTGCAGCACGTTCTCCTTCAGCATCTTTGGGATGCGCTCGGCGATGCGCGCCGGCAGCTCGGGCAGGTAGTCCGGCCCGTGCTCTGACCAGTACCGGGCCATGGCGTCGGTGTCCGGGCCCCTGGTCAGCAACTCCTCCGCATTGTCGGGCAGGCCGGCTGCCAGGATCGCCGCGAAGTGGTCGTCGAAGTTTATCAACCGGTCTCTAGCTGCTTTGAGCTCGTCGACCTTCAGCCCCATGGCCGCGCGCAAATCCTTCGGCACGAAATTAGTCTTGAAGGAGTAGAGATTAGGGAAACCAGCGGCGATCAAGTGGGCGTCGGCAAGCGGGGCGTTAGCTGCGGCGGCGAGAGCCTCGCCCACAGAGGCTGAGTACGGCTGTGGCCCGTCCTGCTCGATGCGTGCGAGCAGCATGTCGAAGACCGGTTCAAGGTCTGTGCGTGACGGCGCGATGCCAGTTCGGCTCAATAGCTCCAGGGGTGTGCCGTCCGCAGTCATCGGTTCCTCACCAGCTACACGCACAACCGGGATGATGCGGGAACCACTGCGATCAAGTCGCACCGCCCGCGGCGGCAGCTGCTTCTTGCTTCCTGGCGTATACGGCCCAGAATCGTACGATTCAAACACGAGGTTGTCGGCTGCCAGCGCTCCGGCGTCCCGCAGCACAATCCACAGCTCCTTCAGAGCCTGCACTTCGTCCGCGGTACGCCCGGGAGATGCCGCGGAAACAAGCAAGCCATCGCCGTGACCGAGCAGTTGCATCCAGTCGTTTGAGCCGAGGCCGCGGTTGTGGGTGTACCCCTTCTCAGGGACATAGCGGTCGTGCATTCCCAAGATTGCTGCGCCTTGCCAGATGTCCATCGCGTCGAAACGCTCGAGGGGAGACCACGTGAAGGGACGGAGCACGTCACGGTGCTCGGCGAACGTCGGCGCCCCGGTTAGCTCCTCCGCCCGCGTGCCGGTGTTCTCCTGCGGCCAGGTCGTCGCCGCCTCGTGTGCAACGGACGCAATCGCGTAGCGCAGCACCGGGTCGGCAATATTGAGTGCGTCGCCGACAAATTCGCACAAACGCTTATCGACGCCGCCGTCGTTCCCACGCGCCTGTTCCACCAGGGGACGGACCTCATCGGCAGTGATCTTCCGCAGCTTCTCGCTTGTCTCGGGCTCGCGCACGCGGAAGTGGTGCCACAACATCTTCGAGTGGAAGCGCGTGCCGCGCACCGCCACCGGGGTCATGTCATCCGGATCCACAACGACAGCATCTATGCGTTCATTAGTGAGAATCCACCGTCCGCCGTTGGGGCGGCGAAGTGCGCCGATGACTGTGCGCGCGTGCTCGCCGGTGACGGTGAATTCGGTTCCGTCAGCATCGACCAGCAAACAGAAATCAGGGTCGTCGGGACGGGTGAACACGGCATGCCGGTGGAATCCGTCCGCGGTGGAGAAGTGCGATCCCTCGGTCGTGTCCTCCACCGGCCGGTGCTGAGAACGCCGCGGGCCGAGCACTAAATCTGGGTGGCGGCGGCACTGCTCGGCGAACCAGTCAGGCAAACTCTCGCGGCCAGTGGCCCCGGTGGCTGGATCGACTTCTACCACATGGGAGACGTCGTCAAGCGGGGAGCGTTCGACGAGCCATACCCGGTCGCCGTCGACGAAGAAATGCTCGCTGCCGCTCGCCAAGGTGGAATGGCCGGGGCGCATCATCGTGTCGGCGCCGAAGATACGCGCGCCGGGCACCGGGACCGAGGCGGTGAGACCGTCGTACGAAAAATGTTTCCATGCGCTGGACATGCCCTTGGGGGTATCGTCCCACCACAGCCGCGGATTCGAGTTGGTGTAGGTGGCGAGGCCGAATTGGCCGTCGATTTCCACGGCGCTAAAGAGCTTCTCGCCGGTCCAGTTGGGAATCTCGGTGGCGGTGCGGCCGCGCAGGTAGGTAGCGCGGGTATCTTCTCTCACGATGACGCCGGGCCAACAATCTGCGGGGTCTCGCCACAAAGAGAGCTGAATCGGCTCCCCGTACTTCCCGTCGAACTGCTCCAATTCAGGCCAGCCGAGCTCATCGGGCAGGCCGCGGCGTAAGGATTCAGCCAAAGGCACGGCCGGATCGCGGTGAATCGCACGCACCCGGTCGAGAAGCGACTGAATCTCCTCGTCGTCGACGAGCTCGAAGCCGCGGACGAATGTGGTGGCGTACGTGAGGTGGTCGACGGTCGGCACTCCCGCTTCAAGCTTGTCGACGATCCCCGTGAGCAGCTCCACCACCAACGTCCTGACGTGCGGGTCGGCGGTGAGCACTTCCACGACCTCGGGATGGCCCATCGCATTCTTGATCCCCAGAATGACAGCTCCTCGCAGCGATTCGTCCGCCATGAGGTGAGGCAGCGGTGCGCGCTCTGGAAGGCGTGCCCACCTGGCGAGGTCGACGTCCGGTTGCACTGGTGCGTGAGAGAACGAGAAGGTCAGTCCGTTCGCGAGAACCTGCTCGACGGCTGACGCGGGCAGGAAATGGAGACGGTCTTTAGGCACGGTGACGGTGCTGAGACCTGCATGGGGGAGGATGTCCGCGAGAACCGGTGCCAACTGGGTCGAGGACGTATGCGGCCATTTCGTCCACTGCGACTCAAACAGGAGGAGGCCGGGCACGAAGTCCGGGTGCACGCCGTCTTTGACCACGTCGAGCGCGCCCGCGGCATCCAGCAGGTGCAGCCACGGGTCGGTGTCCACGTTCCGCGGGAACAGGGTGAGCAGGCGGTCAGTGAGCGAGGGGTCGTCCTCGACGGCGCGGCAGATAGCCTTCTCGTAGTTCTTCCAGAAATGCGCGCCGGCCAGGTGGATCGACGGGGCGCGCAGCAGGTCGCGCACGACGCCGACTTCCTCCTCAGCGGTGTCTAAGTCAGCGGCCTTCGCCAGTTTCGCCAGCTCTTTCTTCATGCCGGCGTGCGGGCTCATCCCGCCACGCACGCGCTCCACGCACAAGGTGCGGTACGCGCGGTACGCCTCCTCCGGTTCGAGCTGTTCCGCCAGTCGTTTCGCCTCGTTGCCCAGTTCCTTGGTGCTCAGCGCTCCGGCGTAGGCGAATTCCAAGACGGCTTCGGCGTGGCGGGTTTCGTCGATCGGCAGCGAATGGCGGCGTTCCGCGTCGCGTGCCTGCGTGAACATCTGCGCGGCGAGCTTACCGTTATCCGCGGCGATAAAGATCCGCCCGGCTTCCTCGAAGAAGGTGGGGAGGAAGTGCGGCGCGCTGTTGTCGAGTTTGTCGGCTAAAGCGGCTATCGAGTCCTTGAATTGCTTCGGCTTGCTGCCCGCGTATTTGCCTGCGCGCTCCAAATCGGCGACAAGGTTGAGCGCGTGATGCGCGTTCTCGGGGTCGTTGAGAATCGGCCAGGCGGGAAAGCCGATCGCCCGCCGCCGTGTGTGGCCCACCTCTACACGGCCGGCCGGCTCGAGCCCGGTGACTCCGAGCGCCAATTCTTCGGCTTCTGCCAGCGGCTCGGGTGCGAGCTGAACGATCGTGCGGCCGGAAAGTGCTGCGTGGGTGAATGACGCCGCCACGAGCGGCACCGAGCTGTCCGTCGCATTCTTCGTGATGCCCCCAAGGTTAAGGCGTGTGCTGTCCTCGAATGTCATCGGCGACTCCTACGGTTCGTTTCCAATTCTTCGAATTGCGGCGCGTCCTCGCCCTGGGAGCGCTCCCAACAGGCAGTGAACCATTCCGATGGCGGTAGTGGAGCCACCGACACATTGAGAAGAGGTTCGGCCTTGCTGCGTGCGCCTAATTTGAAAATGCCAAAGGGCTCCGTCTTCCACGTTTCGATCGGTAGGTGCGGAGGCTGTCCTTCCGTCCATCCGCCAGGCAAGAAGTACTTTCTTTTGGCGCGGGACCGTTTCGCCTCAACGACGACTCCAGCATCAATCAACTCAGCGCCGGCGTTGGTGATGTCGGCTTTCTTCCATTCGTTCCAACGGCGCACATTCGCGTCCGTCGGGTCCGGCCACGCAAGAAGCTGCAGGTAGTACGCGGCGGCATTCTCGCTCACGTGCAAAGCGGAGGCCGCTTCTTCCACGAGCTCGGGCACGACGGCGCGCGGATCGTGCGGATCGCCGTCGCCTGGTTCGCGCAGCCACTTCGCGTAGGCAGACAAACTGCCCTGCAAGAATAGTTTCAGCGCCCAGAGGTCATCTGTGGAGGTGACGCACATGAGCGCAAGTTCGAGGGCCTGCTGCAGATCAGGATCATCAGCGTCGGTGATGTCGCTCAGATTGACGCTGATTGAGCCGGCACCGGGCCAGGCTCCCTCTGTAAATGTGAAGCGTCCTGATTGATAGATTGGATCGTCGGGGTCTTCGAATCTTCTGGTGGGCACGTTGAGCCTGCGGGCGGTATCCCAGTACGAAGCCAGAACGCCGACATTAAGATCTTGCCGTTTTTCAGGGGAATCGTGCAGTTTCTCGGCGACATCGGCTAAGTTGCTGCGAACTGGGTCGGACATGTCGACCTCGGTGGCCAGCCAGAGCACCGATTCGACCCTCGAGTCCCAATAGTCGTCGTGTTTTCCGTTGAGGACATTCAGAAGGGTTTCTGTGGATAGGTTGTTCGGCTTTCGGTCCGCGAGGTCCGCCGGCAGCTGCAGAGGAGCAGCCGGACCATGCTCTGACCAGTACTCGGCCATTGTCTGAACATCTAGGCCGTTGTCCAGAACCCATTCGGCGTCGTCGGGAACGCCTGCGGCGAGCACGCGCAAGAAGTACTCGTCGAAACTGCTCAACCTGCTTCTGGCTTCATTTGCTTCAGCAGCCTTGATTCCCATTGCAGTGCGCACTTCCTTGGGCATGAAGTTCGCTTCGTATGTGTGGAAGTTCGGGAATCCGGCCATGATCAAATGCGCTTCAGCCACAGGAGCTCCGGTGGCCGCGGCGAAAGCTTCACCAGGCTCTGGCGACCACGATTGCGGGCCGTTGTCACGGAGACGCTCGATGAGTGCGTCGAAAACTGGCTCAAGATCCGTGCGAGATGGCTTGACTACCCGCCGGCTTTCAAGCTCGAGGGTATGTCCGTCAATGGTGATGGGGTCTCCTCCGTCTGCACGCGCGACCATGAACTCATTCCCGTAGTACTTTCCTGCGGGCAGCGTCAGCGGCGGGAACTTCGTATGGAGTTCCCGATAGCGTCCGTTGTTCAACAGGTGATCGATGGTCAAGTGCTCAGCCGACAGGAGATTCGCATCCCGCAGCAGAACCCACAGCTCCTTAAGGGCGTGGGCTTCCTCGAGCGTGCGGCCAGGCATGGCAGCGAGCGCAAGCAATGCGTCGGCACAGCCGAGCAGCTCCATCCAGTTATTCTCACTGACCCTCCAGGAATCCGGCTTCGGCGGCAATTCTCTGTCGGTCAAGCCGAGCCTTGCTGCCCCGTGCCAGACGCTGAGAGCGTCGATATCGTCCCACCGGTGAACCATGGCTGAAAGGAGGATATCTTTGTGCTTTTGAATAGCAAGTGTTCTGGTCACAGCTGCATCCGGCGATATCCGAACCTCCGGCCACGACTGCGCAAGGGCTGCGGCATGCTGCGCGATTGCGTGGTTCACCACATCTTTATCGATGCCCAGGAGCTGTCCGACGGTATCGGCAGGATCATCGTCGACGTCGAAATCAGTACAGCGCTCAAGCACTATGCGCAGGTCATCGGCTGTGATCGTGCGTAGCTTCGCACTGACCTCAAGGTTACGGTGCCTGGTGTGGTGCCACCACATCCCGCTGCTGAACCCGAGGCCGTAGGAAAGCGTGGGCATTCCATCCGACGGGTCGATCACCCACGTGCCCTGTCTCGATGTCGACAGAATGCGTGGCTGCCCATTGGGCAAGCGAATGACGCCGAAGACCGAGCGAGCGAGCTCGCCCGTCACCGTGTATTCGGTGCCGTCCGCGTCGACAATGAGGGCGAACTCTGGGTCGCCCTCCCGGCGGAAGACCGCGTGCCGGTGGTAGCCGTCCGCCGTGGAAAACCGTGAGTTTTCCGTCTCCTCGCAAACAGGCCGGAGCTGGGAGAAGCCTGGTTTGAAAACGAGGTCGGGGTGGCGGCGGCATTGCTGCTCAAACCAGTCAGGCATTGATTCGCTGCCGGGTGCCCCGGTGTCGGGGTCAATCTCGATGATCTTCTCTTCGTCATTGAGCACCCAGAAACGGCCACCTTCAACGAAGATCTGTCTGGTGTTGAAGCTCCATGCAGGCTGGTCGGGCCGTACGACTACCCTCTCTCCGAGGAGACGACCGCCGGGAACAGGGACAGAGGCCTGGAGACCTGCAGTGTGAGGGAAATACGACACCTTGATATCTAACGGTTCACGCGCACCAGACCAGCTGATTTTGGTCCCGTTAGCGGAACGGTGCCGGGTCACAATAGCAATTTGGCCGTCGGCTTCGGTGACGTCCTTGATCGGTTCACCCGTCCAATTCTGAATCTCGGTGGTGGACTCGCCGACGACAAGAGCAAGCTGCTTGTCGTTGTACACCAGGACACCGGGCCAGCAATCCTTCGTTCCTACCCAGTGATTCGGGTCATTTTCATATTTTTCCCCGTAAGCAATCTCGAACTCGGGCCAACCCAGCTCTTCTGGCAGGCCGCGTCGCAGAGTCTCCGCAAGCACCTCGGCGAGGTTTCCGTGGTATGCCCGGACCCGGTCGAGCAGGGCTTGGATCTCGGTGTCGTCGACGAATTCAAAGTGGCGGACGAAGTCGGTTACCACGGTCAAACGGTTCGTCGTCGGCGGTGCCGACTCTAAGGACTCGACCCGCTCCGCGAGCAGCTCGACCACCACGGGATGGAGGTGCGAGTCGGTGGCGATGATGGTGATCTCGTCGGAGTGTCCAAGGGCCCGCTCGATGCCCTGGAACAGGTATTTACGCAGTTGTTTGCTGGTAGCAAGGTGGGGGAGTGGAGACCGTTTCTCACGGCTCGCCCAGGTTTTGAGGTCGATGTAGGCCAGGCGAAAATTGTTAGTGAAATCGATGGCAACGTCATGGCTTAGCAACTGCTCCCACGCTTCTGCGGGGATTTTGCCTAGCCAACCGTCCGGCACAGCGATAGCTGTGCAGCCGGCGTGGGGAAGAATCTCGTCGAGCAGCGGAGCGAGTTTCTCTTTGCTATCCGTGCCCCACAAGATTCGAGTGGCTAGTCCGACAATACGCTGAACGAAATCAGGGTGCTCGCCCTGCTTGACGAGCTCGATAGCCTCGCTGCCGCGGAGAATATCGATCCAGTCGTCGACTTTGATTTCCGCCGGCGACATCGTCAACAAGTGGGCTTGCAGCGTCTCGTCCTGTTTGGCCGCTGTGCGGATCGCGGTCTTGTAATCTATCCAGAACTTCTGATTAGCGCGCAGGATGGAGGGTACCCGCAGCAGAACTGCGGCCAGTGCGGTTTCCTCGTCGGCGGGGTTCAGTCCCGCCGCTTTGGCCAGCTTCGCCAGATCTTTCTTCATCCCGGAATAGGGAGTGAGGCCACCGCGGACACGTTCCAGGCACAGTGTGCGGAACCGCTCGTATGCCTCTACAGGTTCCAACCGCTCAGCCAGCTGCGTGGACTCCGCAGTGAGTTCCTTCACGGAGACCGCCCCCGCAAAGGCGAATTCCATCATGACGTCACGGTGGCGCTCTTCGTCGATAAGCAATGCGTGCCGGCGCTCAACTTCGCGCGCCTTCGTGAACATCTGCGATGCGTACGACGTGTTTCCCGCTTCCAAGAAGATGCGGCCGGCTTCTTCCAGGAATGTCGGCAGAAAGTGTGGGGCGCTGGCATCGAGTTTGTCTGCGAGTGTGTTGATCTCTGTCTTCACCGCACTCGGCTTGGATCGGGCTCGCTTGGAAAGTCGTTTCAAGTCGGCGACGAGGTCGAGCGCATGCTGCGCATTGTCAGGATCGTTGAGGATCGGCCACTCAGGGAAACCGACTGCGCGCCGGCGAACATGACCGACATGAGTCTGCTCTTCCATCTCAAGTCCCGTGACTGCGAGGGCGGCTCTCTCTGCTTCCAGCAGCGGCTCGGGAACGAGTCTGACAATGGTGCGCTCTGGCAGCAGGCGGTGCGTGAAAGTCGCAGCGACGAGCGGAGACGAGGCAGAATCGGATGACTGGGTAATACCTCCTTGCACGAGGCGGGTGTGGGTATCACTCATTGTCGCCGTCCTCAATGGTGCGGCCAGCGTAGATTTGCGTGGCCATACGCACACCTTCGCTGTAGGCGACGGGGCCAACCTTGCACACAGGGACGACCTTGCCGTCGATCTCCCACGACAGCTCGCCTGTGTACGTCTCCACTTCGGGATCCCCTTCTGCGCCGAGCCAGTATGCTGCCTCCACAACATGGCCGCCTTCGTAGATGCAGGTTGCCGCATACCCGCCCTTGATGCTGTACCCGAGCGAGCGGGCGTGCCCTGTTGCGAAGCGGACCTGTTCGAAGTACGCGTCTTCCCAGGTACGCAGGGCTGTGGTTGCCTCGTCCGGCAGCGGATCGGGCATCGTGTACACCGCGCGCTGGAGCTGGTCGAAGCGCTGTTCCACGCCGAGATCCGCGGCGAATTCGCGTAGCTCGTCCAGATCGTCCAGCAGCACTGGGTGCGGGATGAGAATCTCAGTTTCTTCGATGGTGCGGGTTTCGCCGTCCAAGTCCACGATACCGAGCTTTACTTGTCCGTCCTCTTCGGTCGCGTTCCGCAGGAAGCCTGTCTCGCCGTCACCGTCCGCGGGTTGGATGATGAGGTCGCGCAGCCAGGACTGCCACGCTTCATCTGGCCACACTGCCGCAATGACAGTAGCGGGAACTGGTAACGAGCGCAGCAGCCATGTTTCTACCTGGGTGCCGCATTCTTCGTCGTGGCTTTTTAGCCACGTGAGCAGGTTGTCCAGCTCGAAGTATTCCTCGGTCTTCTTCACCTTCGCGGGCACGGATTTCAGCTGTTTGCCTTTTGCATTGCGGGCATGGATTGCACCGTCATCAATAGTTAGGGCATAGCCGCCGGTCACGTCGATCCATGTGGATTCTGCAGGAGTGCTCATGCCAGTGAATGTACCGGAATTCACATTTGTTAGTGGTGGGGTAAGCAGCAAAAGGGTGTGCCCACCCGGCCGGTCCCCGGCGTGCCACCGAGGAAAACTCACAAACCAAAACCCCGGCCGCCGTTCGGAAACGGAGACCGGGGCCGGAATGACCGAGCGTTTACTTCTTCAGTCCGTCAATGATCTCGTTGAACCTAGCAACTGGGCGCATGACGGCAGAGGTCTTCTCGTCATTTGGCCAGTAGTAGCCGCCGAGGTCGGCGGGGTTGCCCTGGGCGTCGACAAGCGCCTGGGCGATCTCGTCTGCCTGGGAGGACAGCTGGGAAGCCACGTCCTTGAAGGCTGCGGCGAGATCGGCATCATCGGTCTGGTTAGCCAGCTCTTCGGCCCAGAAGGTGGCCAGGAAGAAGTGGGAACCGCGGTTGTCGATTTCGCCAGCCTTGCGGGACGGGGACTTGCCTTCATTGAGCAGGCGTTCGGTGGCCTTGTCCAGGGTGGCAGCCAGGACGCCGGCCTTCTCGTTGCCGTTGGTCTGCTTTTCGTGGCGGAAGGACTCGGCCAGGGCCAGGAACTCGCCGAGGGAATCCCAGCGCAGGTGGTTTTCTTCCTCGACCTGCTGGACGTGCTTCGGGGCGGAGCCGCCCGCACCGGTCTCGAAGAGGCCGCCACCTGCCATGAGTGGAACCACTGACAGCATTTTGGCGGAGGTGCCCAGTTCGAGGATGGGGAAGAGGTCCGTGTTGTAGTCACGTAGCACGTTGCCGGTAACAGAGATGGTGTCCTCGCCGCGGCGGATGCGCTCGATGGAGGTCTTGGTAGCGGTTACCGGGTCCTCGATGGAGATGTCTAGGCCCTCGGTGTCGTGGTCCTTAAGGTACTTCTCCACCAGGGACTTGATATTGCGGTCGTGGCCGCGCTCTGGGTCGAGCCAGAAGATGGTCTTCATGCCGGACAGGCGAGCGCGGTTGACGGCGAGCTTGACCCAGTCCTGGATCGGAGCGTCCTTGGTCTGGCAGGCGCGCCAGATATCGCCTTCCTCCACATCGTGGGAGATAAGAACCTCGCCCTGGGAGTTGCGAACCTCAACGGTGCCGGCGGCTGGGATCTTGAAGGTCTTGTTGTGGGAGCCGTACTCCTCGGCCTTCTGCGCCATCAGGCCAACGTTCGGCACGGTACCCATGGTGGTCGGGTCGAAGGCGCCGTTTTCCTTGCAATCCTCGATAACGGCCTGGTAGACGCCGGCGTAGGAGGAATCCGGGATGACGGCGAGGGTGTCCTGCTCCTCGTCGTTCTTATTCCACATGTGGCCGGAGGTGCGGATCATGGCAGGCATGGAGGCGTCAATAATGACGTCGGAAGGCACGTGCAGGTTGGTGATGCCCTTGTGGGAGCTGACCATGGCGAGGTCGGGGCCGTCGGAAAGCGCGGCGTCGAAAGCAGCCTTGATTTCTTCGCCGTTGTCCAGGTTCTTCAGGCCCTCGTAGATAGCGCCCAGGCCGTTCTCGCCGTTGAGGCCGGCAGCCAGCAGCTCCTCGCCGTACTTGTCATAAACATCGGCGAAGAAGGCGCGGACGACGTGGCCGAAGAGGATGGGATCAGAGACCTTCATCATGGTCGCCTTCAGGTGGGTGGAGAAGAGCACGCCCTCTTCCTGAGCGCGCTTGACCTGTGCGAGGAGGAACTCATCCAGGGCCTTGGCGGACATGAAGGTGCCGTCGATGACCTCACCCTTGAGAACCGGCAGCTCCGGCAGCAGGGTCTGCTCGCCGTCGGCGGTCTTGAGGACGATGGACAGGGTGTCCTCGTTTTCCAGGATGACGGACTTTTCATTGTGGCGGAAGTCGTTGTCCGCCATGGTGGCAACGTTGGTCTTGGAGTCCTTGGACCACTCGCCCATGCGGTGCGGGTGCTTCTTTACAAAGTTCTTCACGGCCTCCGGGGCGCGGCGGTCGGAGTTGCCCTCGCGCAGCACCGGGTTAACAGCGGAGCCCTTGACGGAGTCATAGCGGGCGGCGATGTCCTTTTCTTCCTCGGTGGAAGGATTATCTGGGTAATCAGGCAGATCGTAACCTGCGGCCTGCAGCTCGGCGATGGCCTTCTTCAGCTGCACCAGGGAAGCAGAAATATTCGGCAGCTTGATGATATTTGCTTCCGGGGTCTTAGCCATCTTGCCCAGCTCGGCCAAGGCGTCTTCGACCTTCTGCTCCTCGGTCAGGCGCTCCGGGAACTGCGCGGCGATGCGGGCGGCCAGCGAGATATCGCGGGTTTCCACGTCGATGCCAGCGGTGGAAGCGAAGGCCTCCACGATGGGCTTGAGGGAGTAGGTCGCCAGCAGCGGCGCCTCATCGGTACGGGTCCACGTAATCTTTGCCATGATTCTCCTAATTAACGTTGGAAAATTGTTCAAGTGCCCAGATTACCGATTTTGTGGGCGGCATGTGGGCCAGTTTGCTGAAAGTGATCCCCCATTTGCCGCCCCTTGAAAAGGGTTGCGTGGCCGCTGTCACCCATGCGCGGGAGGGGTGGAGATATTCACGAGCCCCCGCTGCGGGCATGCTGCAGGCGCAGACGGGGTGTACCCTCACTCTCCATGAAAATCATCGATGAGCTAAGCCCGCGCAGCGCACGCGAACACCGCGTTCGCCGCCGCCCGCTGCCGTTGCAAACGGAGATTACCGCCCGTCGCCGCGCCATCGTCATGGTGGCCATGGCCCTGGGCGCGTTTGCCATCGGCACGACGGAGTTCGTGTCTATGGGCCTGCTGCCGCTTATTGCAGATGATTTTGGCGTTTCGGAAGAAAACGCCTCCACGCTCATCACCATCTATGCGATGGGCGTGGTGGTCGGTGCCCCGTTGATTGCGGCTTTTACCGGCAAGCTGCCGCGCCGCCGGCTCATCCTGCTGCTCATCGGCTTCCTCGTGGTGGGTAACCTCCTTTCGGTCTTGGCACCGAACTACGCCATCCTCATGGTCGCGCGCTTTATTGCGGGCATGCCGCACGGCGCTTATTTCTCCGTGGCTAATCTCTCGGCAGCATCCATGGCACCCCCAGGCGGCCGCGGCAAGGCCATGGCTTATGTGGGTATGGGCCTGGCCATCGCCACGGTTATTGGTGTACCAGCCGCCCAAGCCCTCGGCTCCGCACTGGGCTGGCAGGCGGCCTACCTGGTGGTCGTGGCCCTGGGTATCGTCACCGCCATTGCGTTGTTCTTCCTGATGCCGCACATGACGGAGATGAAGCAGACCGATATCCGCACCGAATTCGGTGCGTTCAAAAACAGCCAGGTGTGGTTCACCGTCATCATGGGCGTGGTCGGTTTTGGCGGCATGTTCTCCGTCTATACCTATATTTCCTGGACCATGACCGAGGTCGCTGGCATGGATCAGAGCCTCATCTGGGTCGTGCTCATGGCCTATGGCATCGGCATGACCATCGGCAATGCTTTTGGCGGCTGGCTCGCTGACCGCAACCTGGAGTTTGGCATTATCTTTGCCTTGGCCTGCCTCATCGTTATCCTGACGGCCTTCTATTTCCTTTCCGGCCACGCCATCCCCGCTACTTTGTGCTTTGGCTGCGTGGCGTTTATGGGCTCCACGCTGGTGCCTTCGCTGCAGCTGCGCTTGGTGCATGTGGCTGGCGACGCCCAGACTTTGGCCGCAGCCCTTAACCAGTCCGCGCTGAACATCGCAAACGCGGCCGGTGCGACCATTGGCGGCGCCGTGGTGGGTGCCGGCTTGGGCTACTCCGCCCCGGCGCTGGCCGGTGCGGCCCTAGCGGCTGCGGGTTGCCTGGTGTGGGCTGCGACGATGTGGGATAAAAAGCGCCTTTCTCGCCGCGCCTAGGCATACCGATATGCTGTTGGCATGACCCTTACCATCGCGAGCGTTAATGTCAACGGAATCCGCGCTGCGTGCAAGCAGCGCAATGAAAATAACCCCGGAATGAACGCCTGGTTGGAGGAGACTCCGGCCGATATCGTGCTCATGCAGGAGGTGCGCGCAACCCCGGAACAAGCCGAAAAGGCCCTGGCCCCAGCCCTCGAGGCGGGGTGGCACTTAGCTCTTGCCGACGCCGCCGCAAAGGGCCGCGCCGGCGTCGGCATCTTGTCTCGCACCCCGCTTGCCGACGTCGAAGTGGGCTTCGGCTCCTTTACCGACGCCGGCCGCTGGATTGCGGCTACCACCCGCGATATTCGCGTCGCCTCCCTGTACCTGCCCTCCGGCGATACCGGTTCGCCGAAGCTGGATGAAAAGTACCGCTTCTTGGATGAATTCCAGGAGGTGCTGGCGGAGAACGCGGCGCGCACGAATTCGGATGGCAGCCCGGCCGATATGGTCATCGGCGGCGACTGGAATATCTGCCACCGCGCCCAGGACCTGAAAAATAATAAGGCCAACGAAAAGAAGGCTGGCCACCTGCCGGAAGAACGCGCCTTCATGGACCATGTCTTTGGTGCGTTCCCGGATGACACGCCGCAGGAGAAGAAGAACCTGGGGCAGTGGCAGGGCGTAGTCGAGTACGCCGGCGGCGAGCCGTGGTCCCCGGCCGCAGAACCGCAGTGGTTCGACGTCGCCCGCCGCCTGCATCCGGACGAAGACGGTCCTTATACCTGGTGGACCTACCGCGGCCAGGCATTTAATAACAACGCCGGGTGGCGCATCGATTACCAGGCGGCCACCCGCCCGATGCTGGAGCGCGCGCAGCGCACCTGGGTGGATAAGGCTCCTACCGTGGAGCAGCGCTGGTCCGACCATTCCCCACTGCTGGTGGAGTACCGCTGATGACGCCACTATTTAGCGTCCTGTATGTAGTTGGTATTACGGCCGAGTCCATGACCGCCGCCTTGTCCGCCGGCCGCCAGAAGCTCGACCTTTTTGGCGTCACCATGATCGCCTCCATGACGGCGCTGGGCGGCGGCACGGTGCGCGATATGATCCTCGATGACCCTCCCTTTACTTGGGTTGAGCACCCCATCTATTTGGTGATCGTCATCGTGGCGGCCGTGGTGACGGTGGGCATGTCCTTCCTCATGCACTACTTCCGCCACCTCTTCCTCATCCTGGATGCCCTGGGGCTTGCGGTCTTTTCGGTGCTCGGCACCCAAATTGCGGTCCACTTGGGGCACGGGTTCATAATTGCCTCGGTTTCCGCGGTGATTTCCGGCGTCTTTGGCGGCGTGCTGCGTGACCTGCTTTCAGACCGCATCCCGTTGGTCTTTTCCGGCGAGTTCTACGCCGCTATCTCGCTGCTCGCCGCAGCACTATTTATGACGCTGTACCACAGTGGCCTGGCCGAGGAACCGACCGCGATTATTACCGCCTCCGTGTGCTTTATCGCCCGCTTGGCCGCGATCTACTTCAAGAAGGGCCTGCCCGTCTTCGAATACCGCGACGCCGAGCAGCAGATGGATCCGCGCCTGCGTTTGTCCGCGCGCATCGTGCGCGATGGCGCCCGCAAGGCCAAGCGCAAGGCGGGCGCGGCCACGCGCTATGCCAGCCCCATCACGCGCCCGCTGACCCGGCCGCTGAGCCGTCCACTGGGGCGCACGTTTAAGAACAAGTCACGAGAGTTTTCTAACGCGGCGGAGGGCACTGACTACAGCGATATTTCGAGCAATCGCATCGCGCGTCGCCCGAAGCGGCAGTCGATTACCCGGCCGAGTGGCCGGCACTCGCCAGGGGCACGGGGAGTAAACGTCGAGCAGCAGTGGAGCTTTAATAAGGGGGACGTCGGCAAGCGCAAGGCACCCAAACACAAGCAGTAGTGCTACTATGGGTAGGTCAAAAAATTCAGTAATCTGCAACGGAGAAAGTTCATGGCTCGCGCAATTATTTCTTTCGTCCTCGGCGCTGTAATCCTCGGCCTGAGCATCTGGTGGTGGACCGTTGTTGGTCCGTCCTTCGCTTTCCTCGGCCCCATCGTGCTCATGGGCGTGGGCGGCGCGCTGATGGTATCCGGTTGGGCCATCCTGATGGACGTAGTCAGCCCCACCTCCCGCAAGCTCTAAAATCCTTGCGCCGCATCCCCTGCCTAATCGGGCAGGGGATTTTTTCGATCCCTCGCTCAGGCGGCGCCGGGGAAGGAAGTGAACCGCGCGGCGAGGCTAGGGGGTAGGATAAGGCACCATGACTGCAGACAATTCCACCGTTTCCCGCGTCCTGTCCGGTATCCAACCCACCGCTGATTCCTATCACCTGGGTAATTACCTGGGAGCGCTCAAGCAGTGGATTGACCTGCAGGACGGCTATGACGCCTTCTACTTCATCCCTGACCTGCACGCGATCACCGTGGAGCAAAATCCGGAGGAGCTGCGCAACCGCACCATCGCGGGTGCCGCACAGCTCATCGCCCTGGGCATTGATCCGGAAAAATCCACGCTCTTCGTGCAGTCGCACGTGCCCGCCCACGCGGAGCTGACCTGGGTTTTGCAGTGCCTCACCGGCTTTGGCGAGGCCTCCCGTATGACCCAGTTCAAGGATAAGTCCGCCAAGCAGGGCTCGGATCGCACCTCCGTGGGCCTATTTACCTACCCGATCCTCATGGCCGCAGATATTTTGCTGTACTCGCCGGATTATGTGCCGGTGGGTGAGGACCAGCGCCAGCACCTGGAGCTGACCCGCAACTTGGCCGAGCGCTTCAACAATAAGTACGGCGAGACCTTCAAGGTACCGGAGCCGTTCATCCCGGAGGGTGCGGCCAAGATTTATGACCTGCAGGAGCCGACCTCCAAGATGTCCAAGTCTGGCGCCAACCCCAAGGGTTTGGTCAATCTCTTGGACGCACCGAAGACCTCAGCCAAGCGCATTAAATCCGCCGTGACGGATGACTTGGGCTCGGTGGCCTTTGACCGCGAAAATCAGCCGGGCGTGTCCAACCTATTGGTCATCCAGTCCGCGCTGACCGGTGAATCTATCGATTCCCTAGTGGAGAAGTACGCCGACCAAGGCTATGGCCACCTCAAGGTCGATACCGCAGATGCGCTGCAGGAATTTACCACTCCGCTCAAGGCGCGCTTTGATGAGCTGATGGCGGACCGCGGCGAGCTCGAGCGCATCCTGGCTCAGGGTGCGGAGACGGCGCAGGAGATTGCCCAGCCGCTTGTCGACGACGTCTATAAGAAAGTCGGCTTCCTTCCTCGCCTGCGCAAGTAGCATGGGGGCTGCTTCCCCCGTGCTCCACCCCACAAAGGGACAACAGGGCATTTGCCAGTTACTCTAGGTGGGATAAAAATTTTGTGAGCAAGAAGGGAAGCACGTGCCAACCACCACGCAATCCTCCTCGAAGAAGACGGACCACTACGGCATCGAACGCGCCAATGCCGACGATCCCGGTGCGGTAGATAAGATTCGCTCCAAGTCCAGGTTCGTTGATCACCTCATGCGCATGAACGAGCGCTACGGTGCCGAAGGCGGCAACCAGTTTGCCGCCGGCATCACCTATTATTCGGTGCTCTCCATCTTCCCGCTTGCCATGCTGATCGTGGCCACCGTCGCCGCCGTCTTGGCTAACCGCGAGGACCTGCTCAATGATCTGCAATCCCATATCACCAGTTCTATCGATGGCGATATGGGCGATACGGTTAACAAAATCCTCGATACCGCCATTGACCAACGCGGCGCCATGTTCGGTATCGGTGGTTTGACCACCCTGTGGTCCGGCCTGGGATGGATGAATAACCTGCGCATCGGTATCTCGGCGATGTGGGGTATCGATGCCAACGAGGGCGGTTCCTTCTTGAAGAAGAAGTTGTCTGACCTGGTGGGCCTCATTGGCCTTATCGTGGCGTTCCTCATCGCCTTTGGCGTGACCGCCGCCGGTTCCTCCGGCCTCACCCAAAAGATTTTTGAGCGCGTAGGAATCGAGTCCTTCTCGGGCATGGACTTGGTGATTTTCTTTGTCGGCTTGGCTGTGGGCCTCGTGGCGAACTTCATCGTTATGTGGTGGCTGATTATGATCCTGCCGCGCACCAAGGTGCCGAAGAAGTCTGGCCTTATCGGCGCGGCCATCGGCGCTGTAGCCTTTGAGGTGCTCAAGCAGCTGTCTACAATCATTATGTCTTCTGCTACCGGCAGCCCGGCCGGCGCGGTCTTTGGTCCGGTCATCGTGCTCATGGTGGTCATGTACCTAATTTGGCGCGTGGTGCTGTATATCTCCGCGTGGACCGCCACCACTAAGGAATCCCTGAAGTACACCCACCCGCCAGTCCCAGAACCAGCCGTTATCCGCGTGCGCAATGAGATCAAGGAGGGCGCGCCTGCTGGTGCGACCTTCGGCGTCGGTGCCGCATTGGGCGCTGCGGCCGTGGGCGCGTGGAGCCTGTTGCGGCGAAAGTAAATCTCCCCCTTAGGGGTGAGGACGCCCCTGCCATTGGGCTTTAAAATAGACATTATGAACGCCAATGACATCGCACCGAATCTTTATGAGGAGTGGGGACTAGACCGCCGCGACGGCGCACACGAGCTTTTAGTCTTGTTGGAGTCCAAGGATCTGCAGCTCCAGCAGCAAGGCCAAGACGCCGAGGAGCCGCGGCGCGCGCAATTGCGCATCGCCGCCAGCGTTGTGGGTTCTGCCGCGAAGAGGGCGGAATACGATAAGGCGTGTGAGGCAGGGTTGCGCCCCACCTGGGGTGATTTAGGGCAGTTGGGTGCAGTAGGCCAGTGGAACCCGCGGCCGCAGCAACCGCAGCAGCAGGTTCAGTTTTCCCAGTTCGGTCAGGCCGCGGGGCCAGGGCCCCAAGTTAAGCAGGAGCCACAATTTGCGCAGACCGCTAGCCCCTATGGGTCACCGTATTCGCGCAATCCCTTCGCCCCTCAGTCCAATCCGTTCCCACCAGCAGCGGCGGTGAACGCGGCTGTCCCCGCGCCGTTGGTACAACAATCAGTGGCTGAAATTAGTCAGCGCGCTGGTCAAGATGCGCGCATCGGAATGGCCATTTTGGACCTATTCTTTTTCTCACTCATCAGCGGTAGCTTCGGCGGCGCGCTGCTTTCTGGTGGCGTGGATGAGCTCTCGACGTTTATCGGTGGCGTCATCATCTTGCTGCTCTACGTTTTGGGCACCGAGTGTTGGCTTGGTGCCAGCCCGGCCAAGCTGCTGATGGGCTATACGGTGCGCGATGTCGATACCAAAGAGCGGCTTAGCCTCACCCAGTCCGCAAAGCGCCAGTGGTGGCGCCTCGTTAATGTCGTGCCGGGCCCCGGTACTTTTGCCAGCTGGGTGGGCGCCGGTGTGCACACCTTCACCATTTCGGAGAAGAATAACCGGCGCGGCTCCCACGATGAGTGGGCTAACGCCGAAGTAGTGAAAAGGCACCCACGCAAATAGCCAGCAACACTACGGCGCCGGCGATAACCCAGCCGAGCCACCCCTGCACCCCGGCCAAGGAGGAGTTGGCCGATTGTGCCTGGGCATCGGGGGCCGGGGTGGCAGCAGGGGAGGCAGGGGAGTCGGCGTGGGAATGGGCGTCGGCGTCGGCAAGCAACTGCCCTACACCATCACCGGGATGCACCTTATAGGCCTCGTGCAGCAGTTTCTGAGCCTGCTCCCACGCGCGCGGGCCGTGCTCCACGGTGGTATCGAGCAGCACCGCTTGCAGCCGCCGGCCATGGCGGTCGAGCGCACCGACGAAGGTATGGTGCGCATCATCGGTAAAACCCGTCTTGCCACCAATACCGTCCGGATCGTTGAGGAAAAGCCCGTTATCGTTTCCTAGTTGGTAGCCTTCATAATCTCCCCAGCCCGGAAAATCTACGGAGTCCGTATCCACAATGCGCGCGAACGTCGGGTTATGGAAGGCCGCGCGGTAAATGCGGGAAATATCCTCGGCCGAGGTAGACATCCCCGGGGCGTCGAGCCCGGAGTAGCTGGCCGCGTACGTGGAATTCGTACCGATTTCAGCCGCCTTCTCGTTAACCTTGCGCAAAGTGGCCTCGTCGCCGCCCAATTCCTGCGCCAGCGCATGCGCAGCGTCGTTGCCCGAAGCCATGAGCAAGCCCTGCAAAAGCTGCTCCACCGTGTACGTGCCGCCTGGGCCGATGCCCACCGCGGAACCATCGATTTGCGCCGATTCTTCGCCCACCTCGACCTTCTGGTGCAGGTCCAACTCGTCGATGACCACGAGCGCTAGCAGCGCCTTAATGATGGAGGCCGGCCGGTACCGGCCGTTAGGGTCCTTCATCGCGACGATCTCGCCGGTGTCGATATCGGAGACCATCCAGGCTGCGGCCACCACATCCTTATCCACTTTGAATCCTTCAGGCAGGGTGGTGCCGCAGGGCTCATCGCTGTCCACCGGAGGCAACGGGGTGGGGGAGGCCTGCCCAGGAGCGAGGCGCTCCGAGGTGGTGGTCGCCTTTTCCGGGCGTTCGGAGTGCGGGCATTTATCGGTATCCGGCGCGGCGGTACGCGTGGTGGTTGGAGCGGTCGGCGTTTCCGCCAGTGCTAGCGGCGGGCCGCTCGCCAGCACGGCGGCGAGAGAACAAGCGAGAATTCTTTTCATGACATGACACATCTTAGGCCCGTGCTTACGATGGGACGCATGCATGACGCGCCATTGATTAGCCCCGAAAACAAGGACTCCGCCGCCGACGTGGTGGCGCACCTGCCTAAGGTCTCCCTTTTTGAAACCATCACCTCCTCGGCCACCACGCCGGAAGAGCTCACCGCCGCTCTCCGCGAGCGTTATGAAGCTTTGGCTGCCGACGGCGTGGTCTACGCAGAAGTGCACCTAGACCCCGCAGAGCTTGGCCTCGACGCCGCCGTGGTTGCCGAAGCCGCCGTCGCTGCCGGCGTCCCTAACATTGATTCCCGCATCGTCCTGGCAGGCTCGGCCCCAGAGGGAGCAATGCCTGATGAGGCCCCCGTGGTGGGCTATAGCCTGCCGCAGGACCAAGCGAGCGCAGCCGCAGATTTCCGCGCGGATTTCCTGCCCACCCAGATCCTGGTGGGAGAGGACTTCGCAGAGGTAGAGCGTGCCGCCCGGGCTGGGGTGAATCGCCTCATCCACCCAATCAATATGATCGATGATTTCACTGCGAATATTGATGGCATCCTGCCGGGCAAGGCATCTGGATACATCCGCGATCGCCACATTCCACTTGTCTTTACTCCGCTGGAGGAGTCCGAAGATCTCAATGACCATCCGCTGCCGCTGCTGCAGCAGCTGGGCTTTACCTGTGCCATTTCTTCGGGCGAGACCACCTTGACCAAGCAGTTCCTCGCGCTGAGTGAGACCTTTGGCTATGGGCTGGAGGAATTTTTCGATCTCACCGTCAAAGCAGTGGAGAATTCCTTCGCTGACCAGGAATTACGGCAGCATCTGCTAGAAACGGTTATCCTGCCAGCATACGAGGAACTATCAGACCCCGAGCTGGCAGGCCCAGACACTGAAGAGTCTTTGGCAGATGCCGCTGAAGAAACTACTGACTAAAGGAGAATTACATGCCTTCCGTACTTTTCGTTGTTACCGCCGCTGAGGAATGGACCCTGGCCGATGGCACCAAGCGCCCGACCGGTTATTGGGCCGAGGAGCTTATTGCCCCGCACCGCGTCTTCCAGGGCGCAGGCTGGGATATCCACTTCGCCACCCCGGGGGCGAAGGCTCCCGTCGTAGATGAGTACAGCCTGGAGGTGCTGCCAGACAACGTACGCATGGCGCAGGAAAATTACTTGGCAGAGTTGGGCGTGGCGCTAGAGAACCCGATGAACCTGGCCGATGTCAATGAGGAGGACTATGACCTCATTTTCTACCCGGGAGGCCACGGGCCGATGGAGGATCTTGCCTACGATCAGGATTCTGCCCAGCTTATTCAGGCGCGTATGGATTCCGGCCGCGCGCTCGGCCTCGTTTGCCACGCCCCGGCCGCGCTATTGGCAGTGGATAATGAGAATTGGCCGTTCAAGGGCTACAAGATGACCGCCTTTAGCAATGCCGAGGAAGGCGAGGAGATGGTCGCTGCCGCTAAGTGGGCATTGGAGACTCGCCTGCGCGAGCTGGGCGCGGACTATCAAGAAACCGATGCCATGTCCCCGAATGTCATCGTGGATCGCAACCTCTACACCGGCCAGAATCCCGCCTCTTCTGAGCCGCTGGCACAGCGTATCCTGCGCGATTTCTAAATGCGCATCCCGCGAATCCTCAAGGCCGGGACTGCCCTGACAGGAGTGGCCGGGGCCGCGGGCATGGCGGCGTATGCGCTCAGCCGCCGGCCGTACCTGCGTGAGGTGGCACCGGGGCTGCGCAGCCCGGTTCTGTACTTGCCTATGCACCTGCTTGCCGACGCCACCTTTGCCCGCGCCAGCCGCTTCTTTGCCAGCATCGATTTCTCCCGTCCGGTGCGGCACGCGGTGGATATTACGGAGTTTTCCGCTTCCTTCGGTGGCCACGCCTTTAGTGCCCGCGTGCTTACCCCACGCGGCGATGCCCAGGGCGCAGCCACCGCTGGGCCGCGCCCCGTGGTGGTGTGGACGCACGGCGGCGGCCATCTCATCGGCGGCCCGGCCATGTATGACCCGCAGAATGCCCGCATGGCGTCCGAGCTCGGTGCCATCGTGGTGGCCCCGCGCTACCACAAATCCACCCAGGAGCCGTTCCCCGCGGACCATGATGAGTGCTACGCCGCGCTGCGTTGGGTGCAAGAACACGGCGATAAGCTGGGCGGGGATACCTCGCGCATCGCGGTCGCTGGCGATAGCGCCGGCGGCGGCCTCGCCGCGGGCTTGGTTCAGCGGGCCTTTGATGAGGGACATCCGGTCCGCGCGCTCGGCTTGGTCTATCCCATGCTGGATCACCGCACCACGGACAAGTCCGGTGCGGTGGGCCAATTCATCTGGACGGCGGGCCCGAACCGCGGCGCGTGGTCGATGTACCTGGGAGATGACCATCTGGATGTTGACCTGCCGCCCTATGCTTCGCCGGCCACGCGCAGTGATCTTTCCGGCCTGCCGCCAACGTGGATCGGGGTTGGTGGCATCGACCTTTTCTGCGATGAATCCGTGGCCTTTGCCCAAGCCCTCGACGCCGCCGGTGTAGACACCACCCTCGACGTGTGGGCCGGCGCCTATCACGGCTTCGACCAGATTAAACCCAAGGCGCCACAATCGCGCGAGCTTATCGACGCCCTCATTGACCACCTCCGCCGCCACCTCTAAAGTCACGTACTGAGGGAGGACGAGCGATGAAATACAACACGCACGTGTCGTGGGTCGTATTTTTCACCAGCGTGATTGTTCTCGGTCTGATTCTGGGCGGGGTTTTTGGGATAGGAACCCTGGGCCGATCCATTGTCGGACTCAGTCTGTGGATCGTGTGGCTGATTTTCGATAAATACATGCGCGACCGGACCCGGATCCGACGCCAAGAGGAAGAAGCGCCGGGCCGCTAGACACAAAAAGCCGCCCCCTCTCCGTCCAGCTGCTGTGCAGTGGGGCAGAGGCTAGGGCGGCGGATGTTACGCGCGGCTGGGGCCGCGCGACCTGGTACGGGTTTAGAACTTGGAGAAGCGCTTGATGAGCATATCCTCCAAGCCCTTCCAAGACTCGGCGTGCTCGTTATATGGCTTGGACGGTACGTAGCCGGCGTGCTCGGTGGAGCCGAGCATGTAGCCCAAGTAGTCCTGCAGGCGGGGGTGAGCCAGCATATAGGAGTTAATGGAATCGTCGCCTGCCCAGTCGGCGGCATCGGCGCATACCTCATAGCAGCGCGCCATCTGATCGGAATCGACGGCCTCCGGGCCCTTTTCGATATCGCGCACGATGCCATTGAAGGAGTACTGGTTATCCGGGTGGACCTGAACTTCTAGCTCGCCGGCATTAGCGGCGGCGACAACCTCTTCCCAGGTGGATACGCGGGCTAGGTCGTGGTCATCGTTGTCCATGATCCAGCGCACCAGGGTCTTCGGGGAATCGAAGGTGAAGATCTCGCCCCACTTGCCCAAGAAAATGGGCTTGCCGTCCAGGTAGGTGCGCAGGGTGTAGACGGACTTGGACTGCGCGGTGATCTTGATGGGATCGATGCCGGCCGCGGCCCACGGGGAGTTATCGTACGGGTCAGCGGCCTCGGCGGCGGCCTTGCGCTTTTCCTCGGCTTCCTTGGCCGCTGCAGCGGAGGCGGCAGCAGCAGAAGAGATGCGCTCCTTGGCATCGGAGACCTCGGCCGCATCAAAGTCATCGCTGGAGACCACGCGGACGTGCTCATCCAGGTCCTCGATGACCTTCTTCCAGTTGCCGGCGATGACGTGGCCCACGCCGGACCACTCGCTCATGCCCTGTTCGCCGGAGTAGTGGTCGGCGCCGCGGGAGACGTTGCGCAGGATGGAGTGGGAGGCGAAGAAGATGGTGGTGTGCTCTGCACCGGCGACGTCGGCAAGCGCGGAGGCCATCTCCAGGTTGCGGGCCACCGTGGATACGTTCCGGTGGCTCGGGCGACCAGCCAGCGCTTCCGGCATGCCGATGAGGTCATACTCATCGCGCTTGGCTGGGGTAACGCGGTCCGCATCGCGGCCGGCGAACTGGTCCCACTGCGGGTGGTCCAGCAAATCGTGCTTAGTGTCAGACTCCACGAAGCACAGCAGCTCGGCGGGTGAGTTAAAGGCTAGGACGGCCTCGTCATCGCCCAAAAAAGCCTGCCACTCGGAGCCATGTTGGCGCCACTTGGGTGCCCAGAGGGTATAAAAATCGCCCTCGGTCAGCGAGAGCTTTACAGGTACAATTGCGCGGGTGCTCATGGCGTTTTAGTCTACCCAACGCCCTAAGCAGCGCGCGAGAGCGCACCGGCCTTAAGCCGTGGGACGCCAAAAGCCTTTGAATTGCATGCCCATATTTGTGGTGCGCAGCGGGTTGGTTTGCACCGGATCACCGGCCTCCACGATTTCGCCATTGCCGGAATACATTGCCACGTGCCCATCCCATACCACCAGGTCACCGGGCCGCAATTGATCCGCACTGACCTGCTGACCAACCGCCTGCTGGTCTGCTGTGCGCGGCAAGTCCACCCCGGCCTGTGAATAAGCCCATTGGGTAAGGCCCGAGCAATCAAAGCCACCGTTTCCGGTGCCGCCCCATACGTAGGGCTGTCCCACTTGGCTCTTCGCCGCGGCGACCGCGGCCTGCCCGGCGGCCGAACTGCCCTCGGCAGAAGGCTCTGGTGCGGGCGGGGGAGAAGATACCTCGTGTGTGGTGGCGTCGGCGCCGGCATCAGCGCCCGCGGCGGATTGTTCTGGAAGAGCGGTGGTTTGCTGGGTGCTGGTGGGGCTTAAGGGGGCGTCGGCAAGCGCGGAGCGCACCGGCCGCTGCGCTACCGGCTGCAAGGACTGAGCGGCCGCGCTGAGATCACCCATCAAGCGCTGCACGCGGGCAGTGGCCATGCCCAAGTGCTGAGAGATAAGCGCGCGAAGCTGAGCCAGAGCGGCAGCACGCGCCGATGGATCCAGCGAGAGGAAACCCAGCGCGGTGGGCAGGGCCTGGCGCACCAGCTGCGTGGCAATGCCCACCAGATCCCGGATGGTGCCCGCCACCAAGGTGCGGGCCTGGCCAAGCGCGGCAGAGATGGTCTCATTATCGAGATCGATATTTTTCGCCGACTCGAGTAGGGGAGCGGGATTGCCGTGGGCGATGGCGGCTAAAGGCTCGGCGGCGGAAAGGTCCGGTACGTGTGGTAGCTCTACCTCGGGAAGCTGGGTCGGTTGCAGGGTGGCTATTTGTTTGAGCGCGGTATCAAGCATCTATATCGCCGCCCCCAGGTGCTCGCCCAGTGTGGCGTCGGTGTCTTCTGCCTCGCGCGACATCTGGAAACCGGATTGGGCAACCTGCCCCATATCGTTGCGCAGCACGCTCATGCGCGCGCCCACATTATCGAGCGCGGCATGCACCGCCTCATTGAAAGCGGTGAATGCGGAATCTTCAGGCAAAACGGGGTGGGGCGGATTCTCCCCTTGGGACTGGGCGTGCAGGTCGCGGGCGAGGTGGCGGGCATAGTCAGTATCGATCGTGAAAGGTCTCATGCCCTATTGGACTGCCCGATGGCCCATTTGGTTCCCAAAAAGTTTAAAGTGGTGGTCATGGACATCCACGTAGTAGACCACCCGCTTGCCGCCTCCCGCCTTACCCTCATGCGCGATGCGCGCAGCGATAACTCCGCGTTCCGCGCCGCCCTGAAAGACTTGGGCGCCATGCTTGTCTATGAAGCATCTCGCGACCTTGCCGTGGAGAACTTCGACTGCGCCACCCCGGTTTCTACCGCACAGGGCACCCGCCTGCAGGACCCGCCCATTATCGTGCCGATCATCCGCGCTGGGCTGGGCATGGTGGACCCGGCCCTGTCTATGATTCCGGATGCACAGGTCGGCTTCATTGGCATGGCGCGCAACGAAGAGACGCATGAGCCGGTGCCGTACCTTGAGGCATTGCCGGAGGACCTGACCGGCCGCACGGTGTTCGTGGTGGATCCGATGTTGGCCACCGGTGGTTCCCTGCTGCACGCTTTGCGCCTGCTCGCCGGCCGCGGTGCCACCGATATCACCGCGATCTGCATGGTTTCGGCCCAGCCGGGCGTGGATGCGCTGGCCGAATCCGACCTGCCGGTGCGCCTAGTCACCGCCGCTATCGATCCTTCGCTCAACGAGGATGCTTATATCGTTCCAGGCTTGGGCGATGCCGGCGACCGCCTCTACGGTCCGCGCAATATCGACCTTTAAGGTAATCTTCTCCCTGGAAAGGCGACCGCACTTTCCAGGGGGAGAATATGAGTTTCATTCATCTAATGTGGTCGAGCTACGGCCATGGATTTTCACAACAATTGCGGCGCGTGCGGAAACGTAGGGGGATTTCGCAACAGGCGCTCGCGGAGATTTCTGGGGTCTCCCGCAGCCAAATATCCAATCTAGAGCGCAATGAAAATGGTGTGCACGCCATGGCCGATCCGCAGCTGTCTACGGTATATAAGCTGGCCTTGGCCCTAGAAATCCCGCCGGCGGTGCTGCTGCCGGCCGGCGGGGACGTGGTGGAAGGGCATTTGACCGATTCCGCGGTGGCCGCCGCCGAGGACGTTGCGCCCTTCCCACAAGGCTATGTGGACCGGCGTCGGTTTGCCGCCACGTGGAATGGCGCCTTGAGCTAGAGCACCCCGGATCACCACCTGAGTTACTGAACCGCATGGTCTAGTTGTAGACTTTGCACCCAGACGTATTTCAACGACAGGGAAGGCACGCGGATGATCTCGGAATTCATCAACGAGTGGTTCAATGCCCACCGTGCGGAGGTCATCGCGTGGCGGCGCCATATTCACCGCCACCCGGAAACCGCGAACCAAGAGGTAGAAACCACCAACTTCCTCGCTTCTATCCTGCAGGACTACGGTCTGGAGCCACAGCGCTTCCCCCAGACCGGCCTCATGGTAGACATCGGCCCCGATACGGAACTAGGCCGCTTAGCTTTCCGTGCGGATATCGATGCCCTGCCAGTCACCGAAGTCACCGGCCTGGAATATACCTCTGAGGTGCCCGGCAAGATGCATGCGTGCGGCCACGATGTGCACACCACCGTGGCGCTCGGCCTAGCCTGCGCGGTGGCGGATTTTCAGCGCGTCCACGACCTGCCATTGGGTATTCGGGTCATCTTCCAACCGGCCGAAGAAGTATGGGTAGGCGGAGCGACCGACGTTATTGAATGGGGCGCGCTGGAAGGCGTGCATTCCATTTTTGCCATCCACGCCGAGCCCAAGCTGCGCGTGGGTCGAATTGGCATTCGCGCCGGGGCGATTACCTCCGCTACCGACGTGGTAGAGCTCAATATCAAGGGCCCAGGCGGGCATACCTCCCGGCCGCACCTGTCGGCCGACGTTGTGTATGCCCTAGGAAAGGTCATTACCGAACTGCCCGCGCTGCTCTCGCGCCGCGTTGACCCGCGCACCGGCACCGTTTTGGTCTTTGGCCAGGTCAATTCCGGCTATGCGCCCAATGCCATTCCGGAGACTGGCAGCTTGACCGGTACCATGCGCACGGCCGATATTGGCATCTGGCGCAATATGCAAAACCTCTTTACGGAGTTGGTGGAGCAGATCCTCGCGCCGGTAGGCGTAGAACACGAGTTGACCTATAACCGCGGCGTACCACCGGTGCTTAACGATGACGTCGCAACCGCCCTACTCGCATCCGCTGCCCAATCCATCGATCCGCAGGCCGTTGTGCAAGCCCCGCAATCCTCCGGCGGCGAGGACTTCTCTTGGTACCTAGAAAAGGTCCCCGGTTCCATGGCGCGGCTTGGCTGTTGGTCCGGCGAGGGCGAGCAACATGACCTGCACATGGGCGACCTCATCGTGGACGAGCGGGCCATCGGCGTGGGCATCAAACTCTTTGGCGCCGTGGTTGAGCAGTTCATAGGCGAGAATGCGGAGACAGACTAACGCGCTTTAAGGTCCTACACGTTAGACTCGTAGGCGACTTTTAAAGTGGAGCCGATAAAGGAGCATGTGCGTGTTGAACCAGACCAAGCGAATCGTCATCATCGGCGGCGGCCCGGCCGGCTATGAGGCAGCGTTGGCAGGTGCTAAATATGGTGCAGAAATCACCATTATTGAAGACCAGGGCATGGGCGGCAACAGCGTTATCTTGGACTGTGTTCCATCCAAGTCCTTCATCGCTGGTGCCAATATTAAAACCGATCTGCGCCGTGCCGAGGATATGGAACTTAACCAGGGCATTGGCCAGGCCCATCTTTCCTTGACCGCACTGAATAAGCGCGTGCAGGATCTGGCAAGCAAGCAGTCCTCCGATATCCGCGCCACCGTGGAATCCCTGGGCGCACGCGTTATCGATGGCCGCGGCTATTTCCCAGAGGACCAGGAAGCCGATGCCTTCGGCGGCCACAAGGTCACCGCCGTATTCAACGAGGACGGCCACGAGGAAACCATTAACGCAGATCTGGTCTTGGTAGCCACCGGCGCCACCCCTCGCATTCTCCCCGGCGCTCAGCCGGATGGCGAGCGCATCCTTACCTGGCAGCAGGTCTACAACCTCACCGAGCTGCCGGAGCACCTCATCGTCGTCGGTTCCGGCGTGACCGGCGCCGAGTTCGTCTCCGCCTTTGCAGAGCTGGGCGTCAAGGTCACCATGGTTGCCTCCCGTGACCGCATTTTGCCGCATGACGACGCCGACGCTGCTGACGTCCTTGAGACCGTCCTGGGTGAGCGTGGCGTTGAGCTGGAAAAGAACTGCCGTGTGGAAACCGTCAACCGCACCGAGGACGGCAACGTCTTGGTTACTACGCAGGATGGCCGCGAAATCACCGGCTCTCACGTCATCATGTCCATCGGCTCCATCCCGAATACCCAAGACCTCAAGCTGGAGAACGTGGGCGTAGAAACCGCCAAGTCCGGCCACATTCAGGTTGACCGCGTCTCCCGCACCAATATCGCCGGCATCTACGCCGCTGGCGACTGCTCTGACCTTTTCCCGCTGGCTTCCGTCGCCGCAATGCAGGGCCGGGTGGCTATGTACCACGCACTGGGTGAGGGTGTGTCCCCTCTGCGCCTGAAGACCGTAGCCAACGCCGTCTTTACCCGCCCGGAAATCGCAGCCGTTGGCTTCACGCAGGCGGAAATCGAGGCCGGTGAGGTCGCCGCCCGCACCATCACCATGCCGCTAAAGACCAACCCACGCGCCAAGATGCGGTCCCTACAGCACGGCTTTGTCAAGCTCTTTTGCCGTGCCACCTCTGGCCGCGTTATCGGCGGCGTCATCGTCGCGCCGACCGCCTCCGAGCTCATCCTGCCCATCGCTATGGCCGTGACCAACCAGCTCACCGTAAACCAGTTGGCTGATTCCTTCGCCGTTTACCCGTCCCTGTCCGGCACCATCACCGAGGCTGCGCGACGCCTCGTGGCTCACGACGACCTGGAGTAAAGTTTCCTTCTCGTCCCGAGAACAGCTTTTCCGAATGGCAATTAGCTCCCTAGCTATGAGAGTTTTGAATCTTTCTTTAGCTGGGGAGCTTTGTTGTGGGCGCTGATGGGCCTTTTGCGCCTCGGTGAGAGGCTATGTGCCGCGGCAAGCTAGATACAGACATTTGCCCCTGTGGTGGAGTTGTATCGCGCTCTGTGGGAAAAAGTGAAGTGTTATGGTCAGGTTATGGCAGGAGACCCAAAGGCGCCCGAGGGCATCGGTATTGCAGAGTTAGATCTTTCAAAAATCGAAGAATATTTGACTCCCCGTCTTGATAGTTTCACTGCCTCGGACAACCGTTACTTTCACGAAGGAACCCGGAAAGAACCCAGATTTACGGTTGTTGCTATTGCTCGCCATGAATTAGCCATCGATATTGTCATAGCCGTCGAGGTTGATTTCGAGGCTGGATTGGCTTTTGCTGGGTACGAAGTGGTGGGGGCTGGTATGCGATACGGCGAAAACTTGAGTGAGTTTGTCCTGTATAACGCAGTCGCTTCGCATCTTTGGGCAGACCAGCTGGCCGGGGATTACCCAATCGGACAAATTGATTTCACGGCTCCCGATAAAATCACCTGGCCGACGCATTACGAACACGAGATTTACCTGCACATCTTGGAAGAGCTACGTGAGTTCAGCCAAGGCAGACTTGGAAGTGACGACTTCTGGCTGAATTCGGATTTCATCGAATCACTCAATCGCGGATGAATCTTCTTAGGCATCGCGTTTGATATAAGTGCGGGGTAGTAAACCCCGCACTGGCTGAGTTTTGCTCTAAGGCTGGATGCGTCGCGCTATGAAGTGGATGCCAGCCGAGCAAATGATAATGCTTAATCCCGTGAAGAAAAATAGGCCAGGCCAGGGTGCGCCGATTCTCATTTCCCCGAAGGCCTCGATAAGGGTAATCAGGAGACCATTGGCGAGAGCAAGGCTCACAATAATGCCGATGATAAACAGAATCCGCGCTAGTAGGGAGCTTTGATTGGCGCTGCTTACCACGGACCCTATGAGCGCGCCAATATATCCGGTCAGCAGGTGGCCACAAATAAAGCTTCCCAAGGTCGCGACTCGAGCGAAGAGAGGCCTGAGACCGGAACTGCCAGGAGAGATAACCCACGACGAGTACATGTCTACGCCAGCGCGTAGCGCGGCATAAAAGGTCAGCCAAGCAATGGCGCCGAATACGAACGCGGCTAGCCATAGGGTCGCGTGCATGCTCATCAGCCACTGTTGTGGCTGCATTCCCAGGCCACGAAGGGCCCGGTATTCAGTTGCGGTGAAGGCGCAGTAGAGGCCCCAAATGAATACGGCGAGAATTCCCCAGCCGGCAGGGTTAGCGCTAATCGTAGTTGGGTCGGCGGGCAGGAAATAAGGCATGCTCCACAGCAATGCGACGATAATACTAACGGCAATAAGTGTCTTGGTGGCGTTGAGATTAAAGGTCTCCAGCAGGGACATTTTAGGACTCCTCTTGTCGGGTGCGGGCGGATTCATGGGCGTGGGAAACAAGGGAATCAATGAGCTGGCCATCGTCGAGGTAGGAGACGGTGACGTGGGCAGCGGCTGCGGTATCGGCCGGGAACGGGGCCGGGCACCAGGCGTGCACCTTGGAGGTGGAGCCGAGGGAGGAATGGTGGAGGGGGAGGGCGTCGGCAAGCGTGAGGGCTTGCTCAACGTCCTTTACGCTGCCGGTGAGCACGGGGTAATGAGGCCGCTGCGATTCAAGGTCGGTGGGCCCGTTGACCGTGCCTTCCTGCACGGTAATGACCTGGTCAATCAGCCCCACGAGGTCTTCCGCGCGGTGCGAAGAAAGCAGGAGTAGCCAATCCGGGGTGGCGGCGGCATGGGCAATGATGAGCTCACGGAGGCGCGTGCGCGTCGGTGCGTCCAGGCCGTTGAAAGGCTCATCGAGGAGAGTGACCGGCGTGCGCGCTGCCAGGGCAGTGGCGCAGGCAACCAGTTGGCGCTGGCCGGTGCTTAAAGAGCGGTTCTTGCTGCGCTTATCGACGCCCATCTTATCCAACAGTTCCTCCGCATACCCCACGTCGAATCCCTCACGTACGTGCTCTGCGGCCCGCAGGTGTTGGGCCACAGTAGAACCGGAAAGCAAGATATCGGCGCCGGTGCGCGCGATCGCCACCGACGAGGCGTCGATGTTGCCTTTGATGGGCAGGAACCCCGCTACCGCGCGCAAGAGCGTGGTCTTGCCGGCGCCATTGGGGCCGATTAACCCGTACATGCCGGAGTTGAGATCGAGGTGCGGCACGTGCAGGCGGTGCTTGCAGGTAACGTTTTGCAATTTAAGGTGCGTCATGATGGTCTCCTTCGGCTTCGATGAGGGCAGCGATGTCGCTGGCGCTTAATCCCAATGCGGCCCCTTCTTTCAGGAGGGGAACGATGAAGTCTTCCCTGAGTGATTCTTCGCGCTGATGTCGAACCTTCTCGCGCGCGCCTTCGCGTACAAACATGCCCAAGCCGCGGCGCTTTTCCAGCAGCCCTTCCTCGAAGAGGACGGTGAGCGCTTTGGCAGAGGTAGTCGGGTTGACGGAGTGAAACGCGGAAAGCTCGTTGGTGCTGGGGGCGCGTTTGCCCTCCGGCAGCTCGCCGTTGATGATCATGTCCCTGATTCCTCCTGCCAGTTGCTGATAAATAGGCCGGGTGTCACTCATACTGCAGCCCCTCTTATTCGTGGCATATGATTCCCTTTCTGGTGTATGGGTTTACCACCTATGTGGGTAACCATATAACGAAAGGTGCCCGCGGTCAACGGTAAATGTGACCGTGGGCTGAGTAGGGTGGTAATTAGCGCTGGCTAAGGCGTTTTTGTTGAGTGAGTGCTCCGATGACAGTGCCAAGTAGAACTGCGATTATGGTTAATCCCATTGCTGTCCAATCGATTGCGAATAGAAAGCCGTCGCCAAGCAAAAAGCTAAATGCTGCTAAAGGAGCGAGGCCGCTAAAGGTTCCGATTACTAGGGAGCCAAAACAGATAAAGCTTATGGCCCACGAAAGAGATTTGAAGCTCCAATCACGGCTAAGCCCCAGGTGGAAAAAGGCTGTATGCAACGCTTTCATACTGCTATTCAATCCGCGGGAAACCACCAAGGCTATGGCAATCGCGGAAAGTAGAGCAGCCGTAAGGCTGATGTAGAACGATATGGGGGTCTCGGTTTCGTAACCTTTGGAAAGCTGGATGTCTTCGGGCGGTATACCAAGTTCATTTGCGACCTTTGGCACATGGCCTGCCTTTTGGGTGGATAAACCGTCGAATACCCAGAGGGGTGAATTAGTAGGAAGCTCAAGCTGTTGTGCAGTATCTTCTAAAATGACACCTCCAACTTGCTTCTCCCAGTAGTTCCCAAAAGAACTTTCTTGGGCGTCGAGGGTGTGCGACTTGCCATTTGAATCAGTGATCTGTGTGTGGGAGGCGTCGACAAGCTTTTTGTCGCGTACAAGAACGCCGCCGCGTTCAAGAGTTTGTCTTTCGTTAGAAGTAAGTTTCTCGTCGGTAAGTCTTTCCCAACTATCGGAATCGTGAACGGATATAACGCCAAAAGCTCCTGAGACATTGGGGTCCATCGGTAGTCCTGCGGAAAGTTGCTGCACGGAAATTGGCTCGGGCAGGTCACCTTGGGTTATTAAAGAATTCTGTGCAGTTCCCCTGACGGAGTCCGCCTCAGCTGGCAGAGTTAAGATTGCCTGGTCAGGTGGGACAATTGGTGCATAGGATTCAGCTTCCGAAGCGGTCATGCTAGCGGCCAGACTGCTGCTAAAAATGGCTATCCCAACCGTGCTGGATAATAAGCCCAGCCCAATAAGTGGAAGAATGCGGTGTGAACTCAAAAACCGCCGAGCAAGACGACTCGGTGACGTGGGTGCATTGCTTTTAATCGAAATAGTCAAAAGGAGCGCCACCGCAAAAGCGACCGCCAACGTGGGGATCGGGGCTAGGGTTGTGAAAATTTCCGGACCGACCACCCCTGCGAAAAGTACGGTTACTAGTGTTATGCCGCACAAAGTGGGGATCGCTCCAGCTGATGCTCTTTTCCATTTCAAGGAAAGCTCATGTTCAGCAGTGTGAGTTTTATGAAATTGTACTGGTAGCGCAGTTGTCAGCGCGCTAAAAATTGGCGGAAGTACGGCAGACACGAGCAGCAATCCGTACCACTTCCAGGGGAGTGTGACATCTCGTCCGGGTACGGATCCCAGATTTGCTAGTTGGTCCCTAAAGAGGTGGGGAATGAGTGCGCCGGTGATAATTGCGCAGGTTGAAATGGATAGAACTAGGAAAAGAAGACGGAGGTGAAAGATACTCCACAACTTCTTTCTGGCAATTCCGAGTTGATGTAGTGAAGCAGCTGGAGTTTTGAGTGCGCGGCGTTGAGTAGTCGTTAAGAAAGCGGAGAAGAACAGCGGCAAGACAAACGCAAACGCACCGAAGAAAAACGAGTATTCATCAAGGAGGCTTTTGGGAGGTTGTTCTTCCAGCGATTGCTTAGAGAGGTATGACAGTTTCACTGCCTCTTTGGCACTGAGCTCGGCATTGTCACTGTGCGCAATGCGATTCATTGTCCTTTCCAACTCGCTCGGGTTCGAGGACTGGTTATCCAAAAGCATTGGGCGTGCACCAACGCTTGATGGAGATACAGGTGTAGTAGTGAGATCCCAGGTACCTGGGGCCGCATAAACAGCGCTTGCCTTCGGCATAAACTCATTTGTGACGGTGCCGACCACGTTTACCTTGAGGTTGCTGCTAAAGGCACTGACCTCTGTTTCCTCGGAAATGCCGCTAGGCGTGGTTGCAACTATTTCCCCGGGTGAAGTGGGCCACCGACCTGATTTCAAGGTCAAGCCGTAGCTGGAACCGTGGCTTGCCCAATCACCCTCTGCGTATGTCATTCTGTGACTGGGATCAGCGTCGGTGTAGAAATCCTGCGATATAAGCTCACGGGAGAATCGTTCGGGGTCTCCCGGTGAGGATAGGCAATCGTCGATATTGTCGCCTAGAGCAAGTGAACAGGGCGCGTCTGCTCTCTGTTGGTTATCGCCTAGATTGGATGCGACGTGTTGTTCGACGGACATCGTCATAAGCATTGAGCTTGTAGCCACAGCAGCGAGGAGAAGAATACTAAGAGCTGCTAGTGCGTACATAAGGCGCACTTTGGGTTGCTGCTTGGTGATTTTAGACAGAAGTTGACTAACCAAGTGACTTCTCCGCTTCTTGGGCGTTTTGCAAAAGGCCGTCGATCAGGGTGAAAGATCGAGTGCAATACTCCAGCACGATCGGATCATGGGAAGCGGTAATGATGGTCGTTCCTTCGCTAGCGAGTTTTTGGAACAAGGCGAATACGCTTCGCGAGTTTTGTTCATCCAGGGCAGCAGAAGGCTCGTCTGCTAATAGGACGGACCGTTTCCCGCTCAATGCACGGGCAATACCGACCCGTTGGCATTGCCCGCGGGACAATTCGTCGGGGTATCGAGTTTCAAGCCCCTCGAGCCCTACTTGTTTTAGGAGGGATTCGGCCTCCGTTCGAGATTCTGTAGCCTCGTATCCTGCCGCTGAGAGGACGAGCTGCACATTTTCTGCCGCGGTCAGCTCGGGAATGATGAGATCGGATTGGTGGACAACGCCAACAACCTCCCTACGTAGTCGAAGCGAGTCCTTTTCGGACGCGGTGTCTACCTTGATTCCGTTAACCGTGATGGAACCCGAATCGACGGATGTAAGTCCGGACAGGGTATCTAAAAAGGTTGTTTTTCCTGAACCGCTTTTTCCGGAGATAGCAATGAATTCTCCTGCTACTGCTTCTAAAGAAACTCCTTTAAGTGCGTGAGTAGCTTTAGGGCCGGAGCCGAGCGTTTTATGAACTTGGTGAATGAGAATATGGGTCATTTAATTCTGAAATATTGAAACTGGGAAGAAGGGTGATTTTCTTCCTTCTTCCCAGCTAATGATTGATTACTTAGCAGCCCCGATTAGTGCGCCACGAGGTGAGAGTGTCGTTGCTCCACCAGCCCACATAATTGTTATTGGAAAATGGGGTCATGGTGTGGCACTTGCCGCCGCCATTGGCGTGCTGATACCAAGCAGCATGGCCTCCGGTGTTATTAATCCAAGACGACATCTTGTCATTAGCGTTGCGCGAAACATTCATGATTCCGATTCCTGGGCCACGGGATCCCAGGAACCCTCCGAAGTTTGCTTCATTGAAAATGCATACAAGGCCTCCGCCGCATTCACTTGCGGAGGCGGCGGCTGTGGGCACAGCGATACCGCTTAGTGCTGCGATAATAGCGCTAGCTGTAGCGAGTTTTTTACTCTCATTTTCTCTCCTTGTTAGAGACTGGTGGAATGTGCGCTGAGTGCGCACTAAGAAAGTAACACCCTGAATATAAATCAGTCTTAATTAAAGGGAAACTTTTATGGACGGGAGATGAACACTTTGTAAATCTAAGAGGGGGATCCACTGCATTTTTGTTGAAGAGAAGATTTGCAAGGTTTACAGGGGTCGTAAGTCTGTTGTTACTGGTCGGGTTGCAGAAATCCCTCGGGTGTCGCTCCGGTGCTGGTCGGTGTGGCGAATTTGGCGTAGAAAAGGGCAGACATTTGAGGGGTAGCCCTCTAAACTGAGATGCGGATCACCCAACAGGAGGCGTTGCACTGCGGCGTCTTCCGAGCTGAAAGGAACACAGAAGTGGCTAATCCCGCGCTTCCATCGTTCAAAAAGATTCTGGTAGCTAACCGTGGCGAAATCGCCGTGCGTGCATTCCGTGCTGCCTTTGAAACTGGGGCAAAGACCGTCGCGGTCTATCCCCGCGAAGATCGCAATTCTTTTCACCGCGCTTTTGCGGATGAAGCTGTGCGCATCGGCACTGAAGGTCAACCGGTTAAGGCTTATCTGAGCATCGATGAGGTCATTCGCGCAGCAAAGAAGTCCGGTGCAGATGCTATTTATCCTGGTTATGGCTTTTTGTCTGAGCGCGCGGATCTCGCTAGGGCCTGTGAAGACAATGGCATCAAGTTCATTGGCCCTACCCCTAGCACCCTTGACCTGACCGGCGATAAGGCTGCCGCGGTGAACGCCGCAAAGGAGGCCGGGCTGCCGACGTTGAAGGACTCGGAGCCATCGACGGACGTCGATAAGCTGGTGGAATACTCCAAGGACTTCAACTTCCCTGTATTCGTTAAGGCTGTCGCCGGTGGTGGCGGGCGCGGCATGCGCTTCGTGGAATCTGAGGACCAGCTGCACGAAAAGGCGGCCGAGGCCTCTCGTGAGGCAGAGGCGGCCTTTGGTGACGGCAGCGTGTACCTAGAGACCGCGGTAATTAAGCCGCAGCACATCGAGGTGCAGATTCTGGCCGATAGCCAGGGCAATGTGGTGCACCTTTTCGAGCGTGACTGCTCGGTGCAGCGCCGCCACCAGAAGGTGGTAGAGATTGCGCCAGCACCATCGCTGGATTCTGAGCTGCGTGACCGCATCTGCCAGGATGCGGTGAAGTTCTGTGAGCACATCAACTACGAGGGCGCGGGCACCGTGGAATTCCTCGTCGATGAGCGCGGCAACCACGTCTTCATCGAGATGAACCCGCGTGTGCAGGTGGAGCACACCGTGACCGAGGAAATCACCGGCGTAGACATCGTCAAGGCCCAGATGAATATCGCGGCCGGCGCATCGCTGGAAGATATTCACCTCGCCCAAGACAAGATTTCCATCACCGGTTCTGCTCTGCAGTGCCGCATCACCACCGAGGACCCGAATAACGGCTTCCGCCCGGATACCGGCACGCTGACCGCGTATCGTTCGCCGGGCGGCGCCGGCGTGCGCCTGGACGGTGCAACGTCCGTGGGCGCAGAGGTTTCGCCCAACTTCGACTCCCTGTTGGTGAAGATGACCTGCCGTGGCGTCAATTTCGAGCAGGCCGTGCAGCGCGCCCAGCGTGCGCTCAACGAGTTCTATGTCTCCGGTGTGGCCACCAATATTGGCTTCCTGCGCGCCCTGCTGCGCGAGCCGGACTTCACCCAGACCCGCGTGGACACCGGATTCATCAACGCGCACCCGCACTTGCTCAAGGCACCGCCCGCAGTCGATGAGTCTGGTCGAATCCTCGAATACATCGCGGAGACCACAGTTAATAAGCCCAACGGTAAGCGCCCGACGGCTCTGCGCCCATTTGATAAGCTCCCCGAGCTAGACCTTTCCGAGCCGCTACCGCGCGGTTCCCGCGATGATTTGCTCGAGTTTGGACCACAGAAGTGGGCAGAAAAGATTCGCCAGCAGGATGCGCTGATGGTTACGGATACCACCTTCCGTGACGCCCACCAGTCCCTGTTGGCCACCCGCGTTCGTGGCACTGCTTTGGTTTCTGCGGCCGAGGCCGTAGCGCGCATGACTCCGAACCTCTTCTCCGTTGAGGCTTGGGGCGGTGCGACTTATGACGTCGCCATGCGCTTCCTCCACGAGGATCCGTGGGTCCGCTTGGACTTGCTGCGTGAGGCCATGCCGAACCAGAACATCCAGATGCTCCTGCGCGGCCGCAATACCGTGGGCTATACCCCGTATCCAGATTCGGTCTGCCGTGGCTTTGTCCAGGAAGCAGCCAAGTCCGGCGTGGACGTCTTCCGCATCTTCGACGCACTTAACGACGTCTCTCAGATGCGCCCCGCCATCGATGCCGTACTCGAGACCAATACCACCGTTGCTGAGGTGGCCATGGCGTACTCCGGTGACCTTGCCTCGCCGAAGGAGAACTTGTACACGCTGGATTACTACCTCAAGCTGGCCGAACAGATTGTGGAATCTGGCGCCCATATCCTCGCCATCAAGGATATGGCGGGTCTGCTTCGCCCTGAGGCTGCTTCCAAGCTGGTCATGGCGCTACGCAAGGAATTCGATCTGCCGGTGCACGTGCACACGCACGATACCGCGGGCGGCCAGATGGCAACCTACTATGCGGCCGCCTTGTCCGGTGCCGACATCGTCGACGGCGCCTCCGCGCCGTTGGCCGGTACCACCTCGCAGCCGTCGCTGTCCGCCCTTATTGCAGCATTCTCTCAGTCCAAGCGCGATACCGGTATCGACCTGCAGGCCGTATCGGATCTAGAGCCCTACTGGGAGGCCGTGCGTCAGCTCTACGCCCCGTTCGAGAACGGTATCCCTGGCCC
This sequence comes from Corynebacterium sp. ACRPE, assembly GCF_022347435.1. Lineage (NCBI taxonomy): Bacteria > Bacillati > Actinomycetota > Actinomycetes > Mycobacteriales > Corynebacteriaceae > Corynebacterium > Corynebacterium sp. ACRPE. The sequence continues at coordinate 124,945 of NZ_JAKRNA010000002.1, forward strand.
GACCGGTCGCGTGTACAAGCACGAGATTCCAGGAGGCCAGCTGTCCAACCTTCGTGCCCAAGCCGCTGCCCTCGGCTTGGCGGACCGCTTCGAGGTCATCGAGGACACCTACGCAGCAGTCAACGAGATGCTGGGCCGTCCGACCAAGGTCACCCCATCTTCCAAGGTTGTGGGCGACCTCGCCCTTCACCTTGTCGGTGCAGGCGTAGACCCTGCGGACTTCGCTGCTACCCCGACCAAGTTCGATATTCCGGACTCGGTCAACCAGTTCCTCCGCGGCCAGCTCGGTACCCCTCCGGGCGGTTGGCCAGAGCTGCGCGATAAGGTGCTCGATGGCCGCGAGGAAACCGGCGCCCAGGTGAGCGAGGTTCCTGCGGAAGAGCAACCGCATCTGGAATCCGATAACTCGGATGAGCGCCGCGCCAGCCTGAACCGCCTCCTGTTCCCGAAGCAGTTCGAGGAATTCAACGAGTTCCGCCGCAAGTACGGCAACACGGAAGCATTGACGGATACCACCTTCTTCTATGGTCTTACCGAAGGCGAAGAAAAGGTCGTCCACTTCTTCCCGGAGGACTCCACCGATCGCGCCGACCTCAAACAGGTCGTGGTGCGCCTCGACGCCGTGGGCGAGCCGGACGAAAAGGGCATGCGTAACGTGGTTCTCAACGTCAACGGCCAGATTCGCCCAATGAAGGTGCGCGATGAAAACGCCGAGTCCACCGTCGCCACCGTAGAAAAGGCCGACCCCTCCAACGAGGGCCATGTCGCCGCACCATTCGCCGGCGTGGTTAACCCCACCGCCAAGCCCGGCGACGAGGTTAAGGCCGGCGATCAAATCGCCGTCATCGAGGCGATGAAGATGGAAGCATCCATTTCCGCCACCAAGGATGGTGTGGTCGAGCGTGTAGCCATCGGCCAGGCCACCAAGGTGGAAGGCGGCGACCTCATCGCCGTTATCAACTAACTGACTGACGCCAGCGCCCCGCTTCCTTCGAGCAAACCTCTAGGAAGCGGGGCGCTGTGCTGTCTGTAGGCGGCTTTTCGCGATTTTCGTCCATATAAACCACCAAAACCGTCGACGAAATCGGTGGTTTGTATGGACGAAAATCTTGATTCAGCGGGGAGGGCTAAAATTTTCAGCCTAGTAGGAAAGGTAGCGCTATTGAGCCGACCAGAACCAGAAGCGTGATGATAAGGAATGCCTTGGCCTGCCAGCGGGCGAAGTTGAACGACACGCCTGTGCCGAAGCGCTTATCCACTAGTACCGCCGGATCCTCCGGGTTGTAGTACATCACGCCCCATTTATAGAGGTGGTCATTGTGGCCTAAACGACAGGATGTGTTGTTTTGCGGCGTGTCGGGCTAAACGACATTTTGTGTTGGTGGGGTTTAGCGCATGCGGCCTTTGCGTATTCCCATAGAGTGGTTGTAGGCAGTGTCGATGGCACTGTCGTAGGTTGCTGGTCGGCCGTCTTCGTGGCCGCTGGTGGCTTGTTTTTCCTGGTTGGCTAGGGTTTGTGCTTTGGCGAGTGCGTCCTGGCCCCAGTTTTGCTGCCTGGCGATCTCTACAGGATCGTCAGGCAGCTGCGTATGTAGATGCAGCCACCAGTCGCAGGCGATGCGTTGTTGTTCGTCGCGCAGTCCTCGGTGGGTGTGCATGAGTTTCTTTATTTGTGAGTTCACTGCGCCTTCTAGCTTGTTGGTCGTGCGTTCCAACCGTTGGCCTTCTTTAGCTTCGGCGAGGTAGGCAAAGAGGTGTCCTTGTTGGCTCATTTTCTTTAGCTGCAGGTAAATCCCGCGATGGGTGTAGTGGGTGTACCACCATTTTTTGTTCCGGCGCTTGGACTTAGGAATCTGGTCGAAGGGGACGTCTTTGACGTAGGTACGGGCTTTGAGCTGAGTGCTAAATACGGTGCCGAACTGCTGTAGTTTTACGGTCCATTCGGCTGCCTTATCTAGGTTGTCAACGGCGAGTAGTTCAAAGGAAAGCCGTCGTAGTGCTTTGCCCATCGGCGAGGTGGGATAAAGGCCGGTGGCACGTTGGATATTGCGCTTGACGTGGACAATGCAGCGTTGACCGGGGTATCAGGCCACAGGTGGTGTAGTGCTTTAAGCCCTCCGGCATCGCCATCGCAGGTAACCAATTGTGGTGGGGCTAGCGGGTCGAGTGGGCGCATATACGACCAGGAGGATTCTTTCGTGCACCAGAACCAATTGATGACATGGGTGGAGTCGGCAGCTACAACAAGGCATTTGGTGTTGAAGTAGGTGCCGTCGATGAAGATTTGATCGTAGATTCGCTGCTTATCAACGCGTCTAGGAGGTTGGATAAGCCAGAACGGTGTGAAGCGTCGTTGCAAAGTTCGTGGTGAAACATCGCAGGTTTTAGCGGTTTCTTCCAGGCTGTTGCTGGAGGTGAGCCAGGAAATGAAAAGGCGGAACCATTTGGCTTGCACGGCGTCGTTATTCACGCGGGTGAAGGTGGCTTTGCAGGTGCGGCATCGCCATCGTTGGCGCTGAGAGCTTGTTGTTCCGTGTTTCGTGCATGTCCCGCCGCAGACGGGGCATCGAGGATGATTTTTACTCATCCTCTCATCGTGAACCTAGGTGCCTAGCACACCGGCATGGCTTTGGCGGTATTTCATGGTCGAAGCTGGGATATCCCTCTGGATAAGTGAAATATTCCTAATATCAGCACGCCAGACCGGCTAACCGTACAACCTCACCAACACATCCTGTCGTTTAGGCCGTCATTGTCCGGTGATTCTTTGTCTTCATCGGGAAAGCGGATTCCACGCAGTTGCTCAGATAATTGAGATTGTTTGTAGAGAAGAAATGCAACCAGTCCGATGCTGCCACCGATGGTAATAACCAACATCGTGATAATGGCGGCGCCGTTGAATCGCTGAAATTGCGGTACAGGGCCGGTTACTTGCATGAAGGCCATGCCGGCACACATGAGCAGGGTGAGAACTCCCATTCCGGTATTCGTGAAGGCGAGGTTGGCCTCGTTGCGCAGTCGAGCTTTAATGCTGCGTTCTGAACGTGGGGATACCTCACTATGTGCGATAAAAGAGCAGATGATGGCGAAAAGCAAGAGCATGCCTAAGGCGATGAAGGAGATAGAAAATACGCTGCCGATATTCTTTTCGCTCCAATTATCCGCCTCCATGGAAGAATTCCAGTGCACTGGAACGGGGTCAGGAATATCGGACCAGTGGGAAGAGGTGATGATGGCACCGGCCGCGATGCACAACAGCGAGGCGAGCATTGTTATCCACGGAAAAGTCGGCGTGGGGATGCCTTCGAATTCGGGTGTGCCAATGGCGGTGGTGGAAACACGAGCAGCGATGGTGGTTTCGACCTCGTCGAACCAACCGCCGGTCTTTTTCGCCGCGATGATGCGGCGGCGTTGAGAGATGTAGGCCCACAAGCCGCCGAGCGTCACCAAGAGGGACGGTACGGCGGCGAGGAGTGGCAATTTCCATGCAAAGAGGGACAGAATTGTTGCCGCGATGCCGCAGCCCCAAGTATGGACCTTGTATCCAGCAAGAGCAGAGGTAACTGCACTATCGGAAAGGTAGTCCTTTGGCACGCGCACACCGAGCGGTGTGCCGGGTGAGGCAAGGGAGGGGGCTTTGGCCATAATCCAAGTAATTGCGAGAGTTGTGGCGGCCATTAAGAGGGCGAAAATCATGACGATACTTCCAAGTGTTTAAGAGTGGAGCTGAGGTGGGTGTGGAGCTCATCTGGGCTAAAGCCTTGGGCACGGGCGAGCGCAACTACTCGGCCTAATTGCTCAGCTAGTTGTCTTTCTTGAGCCTCGGTGTGAGCGCCGGGTCTGACGATGGAGCCGGAGCGGCCGGCGGTTTCAATGAGGCCGTCAGAGACCAAGAGGTCGTACGCCTTTTTTACGGTGGCTGGGTTGATGCCGATGTCTTTGGCGACGCGGCGGACAGGGTCTAGCTTGTCGCCATCAGAGAGCTGGCCGCGAGCTATGGCCAGTACTAATTCATCGTGGATTTGTTGGAAGACGGGGACATCTGAATCGGGGTTGAGGTTAATGAACATCTGTCACCTCCAATCTTTATTCTGTATTACTTATAGTAACACAAACTGTGTTATGTGAAGTAATACAGAATAAAGCTCAAAAGAAATCCCCAGGTATGTGCAACTTATTGAAGTGGCGTACCTGGGGAAAGCGCAGGGCGACTAAAAGAAGAGGACCACAGCTACGGCCGCAATGCCGTAGCCGCCGCGCAGGAAGTAACCGAAGACTTCGGGGGAGAACGAAGCACCGAAGCCACCGGTGTCGATGATGTTCATGGTGGCCACTCGCGCTGGGCGGGAGCGCTTGAAGGAGGCGTAGGTAAGTCCTAAACAGCACGCGGCGAGTACGAGTACCGGCAGCTTCCACACGGCGGCGATGAAGGCGGTACCGAGAACGGCGGCACCGGCTGTCGCGGTCAGGGGAAATCCCCAGTCGGGCCAGGTTCCGTCGATGATGCGGCCAAAGGATGCGGCGCGGCCGGTGGCGGCGCCGACGATGGTCCATGCGGCAGCGAATCCTATGAGCGCCAGGCTGCCGAGCTGTGGGACAAGGCCTAGGGTGAGGCCGATGACAGCTACCGCGCCGAGCGGGATGTACCAGCGGCGGTATAGGCGCCGGATAAAGAGATAGCTGGGCGACGTCGTGGCGCGCGAGCTGGGGCGCAGGCGCGCCGACTGGGAAGCAATGGCATCGGCAGAAACCTCAGAATCCAAAAGCCCAAAGGAAGACGAGCCGACGGCACGGGTGCGGCCCGCGCGAAGAAGCGAGGCGAGGTCGAAGGAACGCCAGCCGAGCGCTATGCGCAGCAAGGGGAGGGTCATCGCCGCATAGAGCGGAAGGCGCAGCGACGCGCACAGGGCTAGGCCGAGGAGGCTCACGCCGGCGAGCTGGGCAATGGACAGCTTATCGACGCCCCGCATACGCCCCCGCGGCCTGTCCACATAGACCCACCGGCTGAGCGAAAGGCTGCGCAGCGGATAGAGCGCTTCAAGAAGAACGATGAGGGCGAGGGAGCCGACCCCAGCGCCGATGGTCGCGGTGGCGGGCAGGGCCGCGGCTGTGCGCTGCGCGAGCGAGGGCAAAACCTCGGCGGCATTCTGCCAAGCGTAAACACTGACGCTCGCGATGAGCGCCGCTATAAAGGCGTAATAGAGGGCTGAGGAGGCTGTGGACAGAAGCTTCATGAAATTTCCACCACCTCGTCGCAGGCATCGAAGATGGCCGGGGAGTGGGAGGCCAGCACTACACAACGGCCCTCGGCGGCGAGGTGGCGCAGCTCCTCGGCCAGGAAGGTGGTCCAGGTGTGGTCAAGGTGGCGCTCGGGTTCGTCGATAAGCAGAGTCTTGGCAGGCTGATAGAGCTGGGCGGCGAGGTAGACGCGTTGGCGCTGACCAGAAGAAAGGTCGCTGACCGCGGAGTTCCGGATGGCGTCGTCGATAGCCCAGAGCTCATGGACCTCGGCAAAGTCCACGCCGGAGCGGCGCGAAAGCAGGGTGAAGTGCTCGCCGACGGTGAGGTCGGGCAAGAAGACCGGGTCCGCGACTGCGATGACGGAGCCGGCGGCCTCTGCGCTGCCGGGCCCGGTGCCGTCGATGGTAACGGTGCCCTCGAGTGGGGCAATCTCGCCGCTCAACGTCTGCAGCAGCGTAGATTTACCCGCACCATTGGGGCCCTTCAAGCCGTATACGCGACCGGCGTCGAAGGTGCGATTCAGGCGCCCTAAAGCGGTGGAATGTCCATAAGTTGCATCTATTTTCAGCATCGTAGCTAGGTTAGCAGGAGGGCGGCCGGACCTAGGGGCGAGCTAGAAGCGGCGGAAGAACTTACCGGGGTCGAGCTCTTCAAATCCGGGCAAGGGCTCAGCGGAAGAGATGCCGGGGGCAGTCTGCTCGGCCGCGAGGCCGATGGCGTTGGCAATAAGCAACTCGCGGGCGGCGGGGTCATCGCTGGAGACGATGAGCTCGGGAATGTCTTCGGGGTCGAAGGGGGTAAGCCAGGTGGCGTCGTCAAGCGGGTGCGCCGAGGGATCGCCCAAGAAAGCTGGGCCTTTGTCGGCGGCGGGATAGTAGCGCAGGAGCGCGGCGCCGCGGGGAGCAACAGTGGGGTCCTCGTTGGCGGCCATGGGCAGGGCGATAACCCCGCCGTCCACAATGGGGGACCAGTCCGCGATAGAAGAAGGGAAGAGGCCCGCAAGATAGTCGCGGTCCTCTTCCTTGGCCAAGCGCACGCCGAGAGAAGAATCAGTCATTCTTCCAAGGCTAGCGGGGTAGGCTACTTGATTTCCAGCAGTACGCTGCCCTTGGTGGTAGCAGCGCCTGCCTCCACGGCCAAGCCGGTAACGGTGCCGGCCTTATGTGCCTTGACGGGGTTTTCCATCTTCATGGCCTCGAGCACGAGGAGGACCTCGCCCTCGGTGACCTCTTGACCTTCTTCGACGTTGACCTTGATGACCGTGCCCTGCATTGGGGAGGTAACGGCATCGCCGGATACAGCGGCCTTGGCGCCAGAGCCCTTGCGCTTCTTCTTTTTGCGTGGGGTGCCGGTGGCGCCGAAGGAGGCGGGGAGGGCGACCTCGATGCGGCGGCCGTCGATTTCCACGGTGTGTACCTGGGACGGCTCTGCCTCTGCAGCCTCGGCATCGGTGGAGTCATCGTGGGCGGGCAGCTGGTTATCCCATTCCTCTTCGATCCACTTGGTGTAGACGTCGAAGTTGCCGTCTTCTGCAGCGAAGGCGGGGTCAGCAACGACAGCCTGGTCAAACGGGATAACGGTGGGCAGGCCCTCCACCGTGTACTCGGACAGGGCGCGGGCGGAGCGACGCAGCGCGGTCTCGCGGTCTGGGCCCCAGACGATGAGCTTGGCCAGCATGGAATCGAATTGGCCGCCAATGACGGAGCCCTGGACGACGCCGGAATCAACGCGCACGCCCGGACCCGACGGCTCGGAGTACTTCACGATGGTGCCAGGGGCTGGCATGAAGTTCGCCGCGGCATCCTCGCCGTTGATGCGGAACTCGAAGGCGTGGCCACGCGGGGTGGGGTCTTCCTTGAGCGAGAGCTCGTGGCCCTCAGCGATGCGGAACTGCTCGCGCACGAGATCGAGGCCGGTGGTTTCCTCGGACACTGGGTGCTCCACCTGCAGGCGGGTATTGACCTCAAGGAAGGAGATGAGGCCATCGGCGCCTACTAGGTATTCCACGGTGCCTGCGCCGTAGTAGCCGGCCTCGCGGCAGATGCGCTTGGCGGACTCGTGGATGGAGGCGCGCTGCTCATCAGTGAGGAAAGGAGCCGGGGCTTCTTCGACCAGCTTTTGGAAGCGGCGCTGCAGGGAGCAATCGCGCGTGCCGACGACGACTACGTTGCCGTGCTTATCCGCCAGTACCTGGGCCTCGACGTGGCGGGCTCGGTCCAGGTAACGCTCTACGAAGCACTCGCCGCGACCGAAGGCGGAAGTCGCCTCACGGGTGGCGGATTCAAAAAGCTCCGGGATTTCCTCTGCGGAGTAGGCGACCTTCATGCCGCGGCCGCCGCCGCCGAAGGCGGCCTTGATGGCTACGGGTAGGCCGTATTCCATGGCGAAGGACTGCACCTCATCGGCGCCGGCTACCGGATCTTTTGTGCCTGGGGCCATGGGGGCCTCGGCGCGCTCGGCGATGTGCCGCGCGGTAACCTTATCTCCCAAGTCACGGATGGACTCGGGGGAGGGGCCAATCCAAGTCAGGCCGGCATCGATGACGGCCTGGGCAAAGTCGGCGTTTTCAGACAAGAAGCCATAGCCGGGGTGGATAGCATCGGCGCCGGACTTTTCTGCGGCGTCCAGAATCTTGTCAAAGACGAGGTATGACTCTGCAGAAGTGGTGCCGCCGAGGGCAAAGGCTTCGTCGGCAAGCGAGGCAAAAGGTGCCTGGGCGTCTGGCTCGGCGTAGACGGCGACGGAGGCAATGCCAGCGTCGCGGGCCGCGCGGATCACGCGAACGGCGATCTCACCGCGGTTCGCCACGAGAACCTTAGAGATCTTTTTGGTTTCTACTGCCACGGCAGCAACCTCCTGAACACATTAGGTTGAATACGCAATCTATTCTTGCACACAAAAGCATGAGTTAATTTTCACGCACGCGAGTGGGGATGTTTTTGAACAAAAATAAACCCACATCCCTGCCGGATATGGGTTTATGTGGCGAAACCGAAAAGTTAACGCTCAATCGGCATTTTCACCATATTGCCCCACTCAGACCACGAACCATCGTAGACCTGCGTCTTTGTGAATCCCAAAAGATGCGTCAACACAAACCAGGTGTGTGCGGCCTGTGCGCCCACGTGGGAGTAGAGAATCGTTGCAGATTCAGGCTCCAACATTCCGTAATTAACCTTGAGCTCCTCGGCCGAGCGGAAGCAGGAGTTGGGATAGTTGGAACGGTCCCACTCGAGGTTGATGGCGCCCGGGATGTGGCCGTGGCGCATGGTGGTTCCGTAGGCGGAATCGCCATTGGGATCGTGCTCGGTGGCCTCGCCCGCAAACTCCTCTGGGGAGCGGGTATCCACGAGCGCTCCTTCGGACTCGCGTACCTGGTCTACGAAGGCACGCAGGACGGAATCATCGCGGCTTACCTCGGGGTATTCGGATACGGGGAAGTCCGGCACCATGAAGGAAGTATCGCGTTCCTCGGCCATCCAGGCATTGCGGCCACCATCGAGCAGGCGAACATCCTTGTGGCCAAAGAGGGTAAATACCCACAGGGCGTAGGCGGCCCACCAATTGGACTTATCGCCATAAAGGACAATCGTATCGTCGGCATTAATGCCCTTGTCCCGCATCAAAGCAGTGAACTCTTTGCCATCGATGAAATCGCGAGTAAGTGGGCTCAGTAGTTCCGTGCGGAAGTTGATGCGGGTGGCGGTGGGGATATGGCCAATGTCATAGAGGAGCGAGTCTTCATCGACCTCGATGACGCGCAGGCCCTTGATGCCTAGGCGTGCGGACAGCCACGGTGCAGACACGAGGCGCTCGGGGTGTGCGTATTCCTGAAATGGGGGATAGGGATCAACGTCAGCCACTGTCCGCCTGCCTTTCCTATAAGGGTTAGTAATTTGCTCCCACCACTTTAACCCGATTTTTCCCGTGGTGATCACTCGGGGATCATTCCTGTGGTGTGCGATACAGAGCTCGGCCGGGGAAATAGAGGCGCCGGCCGGCGGGGTTAGGCAGAGGGGGCAGTTGGCCGCGCGGGGGAGGAAAAGCTGGGATAAACTACGGATATGGTGCGAAAACGTGCTATGAACACCACCTAAGAAGGGAACTGCTAGTGCACAAGGCAATCGTTGCATTTGAGGTAGAGGGCGGCTCCGATAAAGGCGCAGATGGTCACCGTAAGGACACCATGCCGATCGTCAACGCGATCAAGGAACAAGGCTGGGAAGCTGAGGTCATCTACTTCCACCCAGACAAGGCAGAGGAGATCTACGCCCAGGTTTCTGAAAACTTTGATGCTTATATCTCTCGCGTGAACCCAGGCAATATCCCCGGCGGCGAGAAGGGCTACTTCGAATTGCTCACCAAGCTGGCAGACGCCGGCCTGGTAGGCATGTCCACTCCGGCAGACATGATGGCCTACGGCGCCAAAGATGCACTGGTCAAGCTCAATGACACCCCGCTGGTGCCGGACGATACCGTCGCGTACTACGAGGTAGAAGAGCTGCATAATACTTTCCCCACCTCGCTGTCTTATGGTGAGCGGGTGCTCAAGCAAAACCGCGGTTCCACCGGTGAGGGCATCTGGCGCGTGCGCCTCGCGGACCAGGAGCTTGCCCAGGCCGTGGAACCGGGCACCGCGCTCCCGCTCGATACCGCCCTGAAGTGCACCGAAGCAGTAGATAACCAGACCCACGACTACAAGCTGGGCGCCTTCATGGACTTCTGTGACCAGTACATTGAGGGCGATAACGGCATGCTGGTGGACATGCGCTTTATGCCGCGCATTGTGGAGGGCGAAATCCGCATTCTCCTCGTGGGTGACGAGCCGGTATTCATCGTGCACAAGAAGCCAGCGGAAGGCGGCGACAACTTCTCTGCCACGCTCTTCTCCGGCGCAAAGTACACCTACGATAAGCCGGAATCTTGGCCGGAGTTGCTCGAGATGTTCGAGAAGGCTCGCCCCGTTATCGCAGAGAAGCTCGGCGATACCAAGGACGTTCCGCTGATTTGGACCGCGGACTTCATGCTTGACGATGCCCCCGATGGCACCGACACCTATGTCCTCGGCGAGATCAACTGCTCCTGTGTTGGCTTCACTTCCGAGCTAGACATGGGCATCCAAGAAAAGGTTGCCGCCGAGGCAATTCGTCGCGTTCAGGGCGCGAACGCCTAGCGCACGCTGTATTCTGCCAAGTGGCCCCACGGGTGACCGTGGGGCATTTTCCTACCATCCCCCTAAAGCATTTTCTAAGGACCAGATTATGGCTGATAATGATTTCAACTCCGACGGGTTTCCGAAGGATTTTTCTCCGCGCGATTTTTCTGAAACCCCGCGTCACCGCGCCGAGGACGCTGCGAAAAGCGCCGAAGGCGCCGGTGCCTCCGAGGTGAATGAGACTAAGGAATTCGGCTCTACCGATGCCAAGGAGACGAAGTCTTTCGGCCACACCGATAAGCCTGGTGAGCCTGGAAATTCGAGTGACCTTTCCTCCCCGAAGCCGAGCGCGGAGGGCAACTCCTCTGACTTCTGGGCCTCCTCGAAGTCCTCCACCCCAAGCGAGGGCGCTGCTTCCCGTGCGCATAATCCATTTACGGATTCGGCGTCGTCGGACGCTGCTGCGAACGGCAACCAATTCGGTTCCGCCCAGTCCGCTAGCGATCAGCCGGTTTTCGGCGGTTACACCCAGCAGCAGAACACGAACCAGGGATTCGGACAGTTCCCGCCAGCAGGTGAAGCTTCTGTCGATTCCGGCCAGACGCTGGGCAATAAGAAGAGCCAGATGAGTGACACCCTCAAAGGCTTAGGCAAGAAGGACGGCTTACTGGGCGGGCTCTTTGAGTTCGAGTTCAAGCACTTCCTGACACTTACCCACGTGAAGGAAATCTACAAGGTTGCCATGATCCTTGGTGGCATCATGTGGATCCTTCACCTCCTCGGTGCCTTCTTGTTCGCCACCGGCATGGGCATTTATGGCATTCAGGAAGATTCCGCGTCCGCCATCTTCGGAAGCATCTTTGCGTTCATCTTCTTGGCGGTACTGAGCACTGTCATTTACTACGCAATCATGGTCGCCATCAGGCTATTCCTGGAAGCCATGGTGGCTAACGTGCGCATCGCCCAAAACACCGGAGATATCCTGGACAAGATGGACTAGCGCTGTAATGAGCTGCTTGCGCAATTAAGCGAGCAAAGGCGAGCGCCCCGGCGGGATTCCGCTGGGGCGCGCTTTGTTACAGGCAGAGACGTTTAAGTGCCGGCCTAAAAGTTAGTCGTAGGTGCCAAGCTGGTAGCTGGGAAGGTCAACCCACATCCTGTTGAATTCCGCGACTTCGCCGGATACCGGTTCGAGGGAATCGCCCTGTGCCCGCAAGCGCACAGTGTGGTGGGCGGTAATGCCCTCCGCGGTGGTGCGGCTGCGCTCTCCCCACGTGAAATCGACCTCGTTGTCTGAGACCGGGGTGACGCTCTCAACCTTGTGGAAGATGGACATGTCCTTGGCCGGAGCACCATTGACGTAGAAAGCTATGCCATCAGCAATCGAGGCGCCGGTGCCCGCCGGACCGTTCAAGTCGCCCATTGAGCCGCGGAAGATGATCCAGCTAATCGTGGCGCACGGGTCATAGGAGTTGTCGATATCGGCGATCCAGTAATTGAAATCGCTGCCATCATCGGCGGGCATGCGCCCGGGGGCCGTGCCAGAGGCGTAGACCGTGCGCGGGTCGTTGGGCAGCTCCGTGCACTCGCTGTCCTTGGTCTTATCCTGCTGCTGCGTGGTTTCCTCCTCGCCCCCGTCGATGGACTCGGACGGGGAGGGTGCTGCAGCGGAAGCCGCATCGTCCCCGCCGAAGGATTCATCCTCGGCAGATGCTTGGCTGGAAAAGACCGGCTCTGGGGAGGAAGAAGAATCCTCCTGAGCACCGCAGGCGCTCAGCGCGAACGGCACGGCAGCGGTGAGCAGTGCGGCAGCGGAGAAACGGCGTAGGCAGCGCGGTGTCATGGCAGGCATGCGGGAACTCCAGGATTAGTCGAGGAGGGTGGCGACGGAGTCCGGGTCGGCGTCGGAAAGCATCTGGCGAATGCGGTCGTACTCGTCGTCTTCGCCGATGGCCTTGGCTGCGTGGCCGAGCGCGGCGATGGCGCGCAGGACACCCTGGTTCGGTTCATGGGAGAAGGGGATAGGGCCCCAACCCTTCCAACCATTGCCACGCAGGCGGTCGAGGCTGCGGTGGTAGCCCGTGCGCGCGTAAGCGTAGGCGGTGATGAAAGCGGCCGGCTCGGAGCCTTCCTGCTCCTTGAGCTCCTGCTCCGCTAGGAGTGCCCACAGCAGCGGGGAATCGGGGTGGGCAACAATGCCGGCGGCGAGATCCGAGGTGGACTCTGCGCCGGGATCGGCCGGCAGCTCAATGGGTTTCGGGGCAAGCATGTCTTTCATTTCCATGCCACCCCACTGTAGCGACGCCGGCGCGCTGCTACCAGAAATCGGAGACGTTCAGATCAAAGGCATAGAGCGCGCGACGCACCACCGGCAGCGATAGCCCGATAACGGAGGAAGGATCGCCTTCGATGCGGTCAATGAACCAGCCGCCCATAGCTTCCAAGGTAAAGGCACCGGCGCAGTGGAGAGGCTCGCCGGAGTGGGCATAGGCTGCGATATCGGCCTTGCTGGCCTGGGCAAAGTGCACCGTGGTGGTGGACGTTTCCACGTGGCGCTTATCGCCAAGGATAAGGCAGTGGCCGGTCAGCAGCTCGGCTGTGCGGCCGGCTTGCTGGTGCCAGCGCTCAATGGTGGCTTCCTCGGTAAGAGGCTTGCCTTGGAGCTCGCCGTCGAGCAGCAGCATGGAATCGCCGCCAATGACGGGCTCGGTGGGGTAGTGCCCGGTCACCTTTTCAGCCTTGGCGGTGGCGAGGGCCGCCACGATATCGGCCGGCGGGTGGCCCGCGAGCGAGGCTTCGAGGCAGCGCTCGTCAATATCGGCCGGCTCCAATACGGGCTCCACGCCCGCGCCGCGCAGAATAGACGCGCGCGAGGGTGATTGAGAGGCGAGGATAAGCCGCATTAGAAGTACCGCACGGTATGGAAGGCGGAGGGGTTGTAGACGCGCTGCGCGCCAAAGCGCTCGAAGCGCTCGGCCGGGTTGCCCCATTCATTGCGTTCTCCGGCAACGCCCGAGTGCTTGGCGCTCATCTGCGCCAATACGGTGCGCAGGGCCGCGAGCTCATCCTCGGTGGGATTGCCCTTGACTACCTTGATTTCCGGCGTAGACATTTCCCCTCCTAAACGGTTCCGTGCTTCTTCGGTACCTGGGCCACGGCCTTGCGCTCTAGCAGGCGAAGGCCTTCTACCAGGTAGTGGCGGGTTGCAGATGGCTCGATAACATTATCGGCCAGCCCGCGCTCCGCTGCGGCATACGGGTGCAAGAAGAGCTCGTCCATCTCCTCTTCCTTGTCCTCCGAGCCATAAATGGCCAGGGAAGCTTGGGAGGCCTGGGTGACGGCAATTTCCGCGGTGGGCCATGCGTAGACCAGGTCCGCGCCGAGGTCTTTGGCACCCATAAATACGTAGGCCGGGCCAATGGCCTTGCGGGTGATCACAGTGAGCTTGCCGACGCTCGCTTCAGCCTGCGCATAGGCAAACTTCGACGCTCTGCGCAGCAGGCCGGCCTTTTCCTCTTCCGGGGTAGGCACAAAGCCTGGGGAGTCCACGAATTCCACGATGGGAGTATTGAAGGCATCACAGGTACGCACGAAGCGTGCGGCCTTTTCTGCCGCGGCGGAGTCCAGGGCGCCGGCCAGCGCCAGCGGCTGGTTGGCAACGATGCCGACGGCGCGGCCATCGATGTAGGCAAAGCCGGTAACGATGTTTTGTGCCGCCTCGGCAGACAGCTCGAAGAAGGAGCCTTCATCGACGACAGCCTTGATGACCTCGCACATGTCATAGGCCTGCGCGGCGGTATCTGGGATGACGCTATTGAGATCAAAGTCCGGGACGCTACCGGCATCCACGCGCGGCGCCGCGGCGCGGTTATTGGCGGGGAAGTAGGCCAAAACATCGCGCACGAGGGACAAAGCCTGCTTGTCGTCGCTGGCCACCAGGTGTGCGGTGCCAGACTCTGCGTGGGCTGCGGCGCCGCCGAAGGTCTCTGGCTCAGCGCCGGCCACGTGGCTGGCGGCCTGGTGGAGGGCGGTGCCTTGGGTGACTACGAGGACATCGGCAAACGCCGGCGCGAACGCCGCAATGCCGCTGGTATTGCCCGCGACAACGGAAATCTGCGGGATGAGGCCCGAAGCCTGGGAGACACGCGCCATGAGGCGGGCGTATCCGGCCATGGTGACGATGCCCTCTTGCACACGCGGGCCGGTGGATTCATAGATGCCGATGATGGGCACGCCGGTCTTGATGGCGAGGTCATATACCTTGGTGAGCTTTTCGGCATAAACCTCACCCATCGTGCCGTCGAAGATTTCGCCGTCCTGGCTAAAGACGCAGACGCGGCGGCCGTCGATAGTGCCGTAGCCGGTCACTACGCCATCGGTATAGGGGCGGTCATGCTCGCGACCGAAGTCGGTAGAGCGGTGGCGGGCTAGCGCGTCCGTTTCCACGAAGGAGCCCTCATCGAGCAGCTGCGTCACGCGGGTGCGGGCGGCCGGCTCGCCTTCTCCCAGCGGCGCGCGGGACTCGGCGAGCTTGGCGTCCAGGTCCTCGATCTTGCCGGCGGTGGTTTTCAGGTCAGTCATAGGCCCCCACACTACTAGGGCACCCCGGTCAATGCGGAATGGAACGCTGCGGGGACGCGGAGTGGAAAACGATTGTGTGGTAAATGCCGCTACAGTGTGGGCAGTGCATGGAACCTGGGAATTTCTTGGGTGGTATTAGGTTGAAGGGCCCTAATCTGGGGGTGGTGTCTCCTGTAAACATTTAACGGTGCTGGGCAGGTGAGCGCCCATTATTGCACCTCAAGGTAGGTAAAAACATTAGAAAGATTTTCATTCAACTATTGATGTGAGCCCTGTAAGCCCTTATGATTGCCTGAGTCTTCATGAATGTTTCCCCTGATTTTTAACGATCTATTAAGGACGGTCTTCTGGTGATTAAAAAGGGACTGCGTTTGCTCGCACCGCTCGCCGTAGCGGCTCTCTTCACGCCAGTGGCACACGCGGGAGATGTTCCCCCGATGCCGCAGGCATATCCCATTTCCAACCTCTACAAGAGCTGCAGTGCCGCCGGCGATAATGCAGAGCGCGAATGGCGCTTTGCAGAAACCGGCCGCCGCTACATGAGCGACGGCACCCTGCAGTTTAAAAACACCACCAACCAAGAAGTGCCCTACACCGCCGAGGTAGAAACTGGTACCAATCACGAGATTGAAGCCAATTCCAAGGCCAAGCTGCCTTCCGGTTGGGACACCACCGCTAAGTCCGATATTGGTCTGAAGATGACCAACGGCTGGCGCGATAAAGAAACCTTCGGCCCAGTGAAGCTGAAGCCGGGTGAGTCCTTCCGCGTCGAATACGGCGTCATTGAAAAGGACTTCATCTCCATGTTCGTAGGCTGCAACGATGACCGCTTGGAAAACATCCCAGGCGCTAATGTCATCCGCGGTAAGGGCCCGGCCGAGCGCTACGCCTTCGCCTACATCATCAAGGCGGACGGCTCCGTGTCCGATCTGGCCATGGAAATTCCATCCCGTTCCCCGGGTGCAAACTCCAAGCCGATCGAGGGCAACTACACCTCCGTATCCGGCCCGAGCCTAGAGAAGATCGCCGATCCGAAGAAGGACGAGATCATGCAGCCTTCTGCAGATCTGCAGCGCGATCCCTCCTGGCCTAAGGAAGGCGATAAGTGTGAAGCCGGCGATAGCTCCTGGTACCCGCTGGACATCACCGCGGTAAAGCCGACCTACCGGAAGGCTGGTTACTCCACGGACTTCCTCAACTGGTCCAAGGGTGACTACGAGTTTGCACCGGTAACTGACTTCGTCGTTGGCGCCGAGCACGCCCCGTACACCAACTGGCAGGGCAACCGCGGCGATATTCCGAAGGGCTGGCTGGAGTCCGTCGGTGCCGTAAAGCGCGCCTACATGCCGGTCGGCACCGAGCTCAAGCACGTCGACCTCAAGCCAGGCGAGCGCGTGCGTGTGGAGTATGGCACCACCATGACCCGCATTAACTACCGCGAGATTCACTGCGGCAAGAGCGGAAACTACGACCTCACCTCTAACTACAAGCAGACCTCCGCCCCGAGCGGCTTCTGGGCCGAGGCCAAGATCACCGATAAGGACGGCAATACCCGCACCGAGGACGTCACTCCGGACGAATTCCGCGACCTGCCGGTTCCTACCCAGACCATCTACTAAACACCACCCTCATCTACGCAAGGAGAAAATTCCATGTTCAAGTCCAAGATTGCTTCTACCACCGCGGCTCTTGCCGTTGCTTCCGGCCTCATCTTCGCTCCGGCCGCTAACGCTCTGCCGCAGCGCGACCTCGGCCCGGCCAACCCGACCACCATCGGTGAGCGTTGCTCCAACCCGGGCGACACCGGCCAGACCGTTGACATCAAGCGCACCTACTTCGATGGCTCTGCCGGTTCCTGGACCGTGTCCAACTACAACGATGAGCCGTTGCCGGTAACCCGTTCCATCACCGAGACCAAGACCAAGACCTGGAATGTGTCCGCAGGCATTGACTTCAAGCTGATGGACCTCATCAACTTCACCTTCTCCTCCAGCTACACCGATAGCCAGTCCTACGAGGTAGGCGAGCAGGTTGGTCCGTACAACATCGCTCCGGGCAAGACCGCCGTCCTGCGCGCAGGCTGGGTTGTCTCTGACTTCGAGGGCCAGAAGACCGTGTGCGGCTCCGACCACAAGTGGCAGGCCAACGGCGGCACCTTCACCGCCACCCTGCCGAAGGAGCGCCACATCGAGGTCTCCACCCGCGATAACAACGATTGGGGCTAAACGTGAGCAAGACGTCCATCGCTAGCGTCCTCGCGGCGCTGAGCCTGGTGGCCGCTCCTGTTGCCCACGCCGCTGATTTCGGTGGGGACTTTGAGCTGCCCCAGCGCTGGAACGACGACTACAAGCCAGGCACGCATTGCTCGACGCCAGGTGAAAACGGCACCTACGTCACCGCAAAGCGCCGCTGGTTCAAGCAGACCGACGCCACCAGCGTGGCTAATCGCAACGCCGAGGAAGTACCGGTCAAACACACCGTTACCCAGGCTCGCACCCAGACCATCGAGGTCTCCGGATCCGTTGAGGGCACCGGCGAACTGGCCAAGGTACTGACCAAGACCTATGGCTTCAACTACGTCAGCGAGCAGCACTGGAAGCTAAACCAGGTGGTTGGCCCGTACACCCTGCCTGCGAACTCGCAGGGCAAGCTGGTGTGGGGCTTTACCATGCTCGACACTGACGGTCAGGATGTGCGCTGCAACTCTGACCAGCAGTGGGAAGCCCAGGGCAAGCCATATTCGGCCTCCGTGCCAGAAGCGCGCTACTCCGAGCTGCGCCTCGAAGACGCGCCTGAGTGGAACTAGGCCACCACAACTATTAAGCGCCCTCTCGGTTCGTATGGATCGAGAGGGCGTTTTTCTCTGTGGGTTGCGCAGTGCGCCGGTAGGAGAGGAGGCTGCAGCTGCGCGCTAAGGCTTAGGCCGGCAGCCAGGCGTAGCCGTACGGGCCGAGCTCTACTGGGCCCAAGTCGATGGAGCGATCGCTGAAGTTGTGCAAGCACAGCAGATCGCCGCGTTGATAGCCAAGGACGGCTTCCTCGCCCGTCTCTACTGGTTCGCACGGAGCGGTGCCGAGATCCGGATGGGCATGGCGCTCGGCAATCATGGAGCGGACGGTGTTGAGCAACGAGGTGGCGTCATCAAGCTGGGCGGCCACGGAGGTACCTCCCACAACCGGAAGGCGGGAAGGTGCTTTGGTGCTGAAACCAGAGTGCTCGGAATCGTCCCACTGCATCGGGGTGCGCACCGCATAGCGGTCCGGGAGCGTGGTGTCATCGAGCATGCCAATCTCATCGCCATAGTAGATAAACGGTGCGCCCGGCAGGGTCATCAGCAGCGAGAACATGAGCTCCACCTTGCGGCGATCGCCGTTCATCAGCGGCATCAGCCGGCGGGCAATGCCCACATGGGCGCGCATCTCATCATCGGGGAGGAAAGCTTCATACATCAGCTCGCGCACGTCATCGTCCACCATCTCCAGGGTGAGCTCATCGTGGTTGCGCAGGAAGGTACCCCATTGGCAGCCATCCGGCAGGTCGGGCAGCTCGTCGAGGATGGAGTAGACCGGGGTGGCGTCGGCAAGCGCCAATGCTTGGTACAACCGTGGCATAACCGGGAAGTTGAAGACCATGTGGAAGCGCTCGCCGTTGCCATAAAACTGCATGGTCTCGGCCGGAGGCTGGTTGGCCTCCGCGATGAGCACCGCATCTGGGTAGTGGGTGTCCATGAAGGAGCGAATCTTCTCCACAAACTCGATGGTCTCCGGCAGGGACTCGCCGCCTGCACCGTCGCGTTCAAAGAGGTAAGCAATGGCATCAAGGCGCAGGCCGTCCAATCCCTTGTCCATCCAGAAGGACAAGATCTTGAACACTTCCTCCTGCACGGCCGGGTTATCGTAGTTCAAATCCGGCTGGTGGGAGTAGAAGCGGTGGAAGTAGTACTGGCCGCGCTTATCATCCCAAGTCCAATTGGAGGTCTCCACGTCGGTGAAAATGACACGGATTTCGGGGTAGCGCTCCGGGTCATCGCCCCACACATAGAAATCGCCATAGGGGCCGGTGGGATCCGTGCGGGAGGCCTGGAACCACGGGTGGTCGGAGCTGGTGTGGTTGAGCGCCAAATCCGTCATAATGCGCATGCCGCGGCGGTGCAGCTGCGCAATGAGCTCTTCAAAGTCCTCCATCGTGCCGTAATCCGGATGGATGGAGTAGTAGTCCGCGATATCGTAGCCATCATCGCGCAAGGGGCTGGCATAAAACGGCGAGAGCCACAGGCAGTCCACGCCTAGCCACTGCAGGTAATCCAGCTTATCGATGACCCCGCGCAGCGTGCCTACCTCCTTATCGCCATCGGCCTTAAAGGAGCCGACGAGGGCCTGGTAGAAGACGGCATTGTGGTACCAGCTCATGAAAGGTCCTTTCTTTTCGCCCGCCAGGTCAGGTAGGTAAGGAGGCACAGGGCGCCGGCCAAGAGGCCGGGCCAGAGGGCGGGGGAGTCGTGGAAGAGATTGAGTACAGCTTGGATAACCGCGAGGACGCTAAAGAATCCGAGGAAGCCTAAGGCGGTATCCCACAGCATGGCCCGGCGCATTAGGCCTTGACACCGCCCGCGGTGAGACCGGCGACGATGCGGTGCTGGAAGATGAGCACCATGATGACCAATGGGATGGTCACCAACGCGCCGGCGGCCATGGTGGCGGCATAGGGGTACTCGAAAGCGGACGGGCCGGAAAAGCGCGCGATGGCTACGGTCACCGGCTCGGTATCGGTGGTGGACAGCTGCTTGGCCAGCATGAATTCATTCCACGTGGTGATAAAGGCGATGATCGCGGTGGTAAAGAGCGCCGGCGCCGCAAGCGGCAGAAGCACTAGGCGGAAGGCCTGGGAGCGCGAGGCACCATCCACCCGGGCCGCTTCTTCCAGTTCCCAAGGCAGCTGGCGGAAGAAGCTCAGCAGCGTATACACCGTCAGCGGAAGCGCGAAGGAAATATTGGGGATGATCATCGCGCGGTAGGTACCAATCCATTCCAGGTTGCCAAAGAGCTGGAAGAGCGGGGTGACCAAGGCAATGGCCGGGAACATAGAGGCGGCCAGGATAATGCCGGTCACGATTCCCTTCCCCGGGAAGTCATACCGGGAGAGCGCATAGGCGGTAAAGACGCCGATGAGCACGGCCACAGCGGTGGTAACCAGGGAGATAAGCAGCGAGTTACCGAGCGCGGCTAGGAAGTCATTTCCCTTATCGGTAGCCAAGGCATCGCGGAAATTATCCAGCGTGACGTGGGTGGGCCACGGGGTGGTATCGAAGGTGAAACGCTGATCCCGCAGCGCCGTCACCAGCATCCAGTAAAAGGGCGCCAGGCCCCAGAACATGATGAAAATGATGCCGGCGTAGTGTCCGAATTTACGCATTATTTAGCTGCCTTCCTGCCGGAGACATCCGCGCCAAGGAAGCGGATGAGGATAAAGGCGACGACGAAGATGAGAAGGAAAATCAGGGTGGAGAGTGCGGAGGCGGAGTTGAAGTTGCCTTGGCGCATATCCTCTACCACCAGCTGCGAGATAGTCGCGGTGGGGGAGTTGGAGGAGCTAGAAATCATGATGACCGGTAGGTCATACATGCGCAGCGCATCCAGGGTGCGGAAGAGCACGGCCACCATGAGCGCCGGGCGCACCAGCGGGAGCGTGATGCGGAAGAAGGTCTGAATACGGTTGGCGCCGTCCACGCGGGCGGCATCGTAAACGTCCTTGGGAATCATCTGCAGGCCGGCCAGGATGAGCAGCGCCATGAACGGTGCGGTCTTCCATACGTCCGCGATGATGACAGCCAGGCGAGCGTAAAACGGGTCCGTGGTCCAAGCAATGTTCGCACCAAGCAGCGAGTTGATGATGCCCTCCGGGGCGAACATGAACTGCCATAGCTTGGCTGTGACGGCCGTAGGAATGGCCCAGGGGATAAGCACCGCAGCGCGCACCAGCCCGCGGCCGCGGTACTCACCATTCATAATGAGCGCCATCAGCATGCCCAGGATGGTCTCCAGCAGCACGGTAACGATGGTGAAAAAGAGCGTGATCTTAACCGCCGGCCAAAAGTCCGTGGCGATAACGCCCGGCGGGCAGGTAGAAATCTGACCAGTGCCGGAAACACACCGGTTATTAATCCAGTACAGATAATTTTCCAGCCCGGCAAAGCCGCCTTCCTCAAAAAGCCCCGTTTGCGGGTTGAGCTGCCTATTGCCTTGGAAGGACAGAAAAATGGCGCGGATGATGGGGTAGCCGATGATGACGGCGAGCACGATGAGCGCCGGAGCAATCAGCCCGGCCACACGCCCATAATTCTTGCGCTGGGGCTTCGGCACGCTTGCCGACGCCCCCTTCGGCGCCCCCTTGGACGCAGTCGGCGAAGCTATAGCCACGCTGGACCGCCTTTCTGTTCAAGAAATGCTAAGTATTGGCTAGATTCTATCCCCATTAGGGGAGTGAAAACCACAAAGGGTGAGGCGGCGGGGTGTCCGCCTACCTCACCCGGATTGGGCGTTTAGCCCTGGGAAGCCGATTCGATGGCCGCCTTCATATCGGCGGTGGCATCATCTACCGACTTGCCATCCGTCAATGCAGCGTAGGCATTGTCTTGGATGGCCTTGGAAATTGCCGAGTAGAACGGGGAAACTGGGCGTGGTGCTGCGTTCTCCAGAGACTCCTTGAGTGCCGGCAGATACGGGAATTCCTGCTGCAGCTGCGGGTCATCGTAGATGGAAGCCAAGACCGGCGGGAAGGACTGCTCCGCGAAGGACTTCTGGTTGTCCTCGTTGATGATGAACTTCATGAAGTCGAGCGCGGTGCCCTTATTCTTGGAATTGATATTGATGCCGTTGTTATAGCCGCCCAGCGTGGACACGCCTACGCCGTCCTTGCCCAGCGGGGCCTGGACCTCGACGTCGATGCCGGCGTCAACCGCGTTGGAGTACATATATGGCCAGTTCATGGCGAAGGCGGTCTTGCCCTCAGTAAAGGCCATATTGGTTTCTTCCTCGGTGGCGGCGGTGGAGTCCTTGGAAATGGTCTCCTCCTTGTAGGCATCCACCATGGCTTGCAGGCCGTCCTTGGCCTCCTTGGAGTCCACGGTGACGTTGCCGTCCTTATCCAGGACGGAGCCGCCCCAGCCTTCCATAAAGTCGGCGGTGTTGAGTGCCAGGCCCTCGTACTGCTTGAGCTGGGTGGTCAGGCAGTCCTTGTCCTTGTCCAGTGCCTTGCACGCGGACTTAAGGTCCGCGAACTTCTCCGGCGCCTTATCCGCGAGCTCGGTATTGCGGAAAAGCAGCTGTCCGTTGGTGTTTTGCGGCAGGGCATAGAGCACATCGTTATAAGTGGCAGACTCTACGGTGGCCGGCAGAAGCTCATCCGTATTGGTTTCAAAGTCACCATTGAGCGGTTGGAGCCACTGGTTGGCGGCGAACTCTGCGGTCCACACCACGTCGAGAGCCATGACATCGTAATCATCGCTGCCCGCCTGCAGGGACTGCACCAGGGTTTCGCGCTGGGCGTCGGCCTCGCCGGCCAGCTCCTTGAGGGTGACCTTCTCGTCTGGGTGCTGCTCGTTCCATTTCTCGATGATGGGGGTCACCTTGTCCGTGTCATTTTTGCCCATGGCAAAGGTGATGGGGCCGCGCGCATCCGCGCCGCCCTCGGAGGAACCGCCCGCCGCGGAATCGGAAGAGGAGGAAGAAGAGCAGCCGGCCAGTGCCAAAACTGCGGTTGTCGCAACGGTGGTGCGAAGCAGGAATTTCTTCATGGAATTCACCTTTCGGAAAACTTTCGGTTCTTTAAACCTAAAATACGGAAACCAAAAGGTGGATAATTTTGGCCTATTTAACTCTAAATGGGGGTAGTAAAGGGGGATGTGGCTGGCTTGGCCGTGTACCTGTTCTACGACGGCCTAGCTGCCTTCGCGGCTAAGTCTCCTCCGTGGGGAATCGTGGGTGCTAGTTGTATTGACCTTAGATGTTAATTGGTTTGCCGAGATCCGCCCCGCTGGGTAGACTCTGCCGCATGTACTCAGGCATCGCTTCCATGAAGCTGCGTTCCGTCCGCTGACGGCGGCGGGACCCCTTCTGATCTTTCGTCTGCCGTCCTGGCCATCTGCCGGGCGGCCATCTTGTGCTGCCCGGCTCCATGACGAGCTGAGAGTATGCAATGCCAAACACACCAACCTTGCGGTCATGTGTGTGGAGTGGAACGCCCCAAGGGCTCGCCGCACACATCCGCGCTGAATCAATCCACATCACCTTGGGGGACAGGCACCTCCTGAACGGGCTGGACGTCACCGTCTCCGCCGGCTCACGTCTGGCGATCGTCGGGGACAACGGTCGTGGCAAGACCACCTTGCTTCACATTTTGGCCGGGCTCCTGACCCCTGACTCGGGAGTAGTGACCCAGATGGGTTCCCGCGTCTTGGTTAAGCAGGACATGTCTGCCGAGGGTAACCGCACCGTCGGCGACCTCATCGCCGAAGCGACTGCTCCCTCTAGGTCTGCGCTCGAGGCCCTTGACGTCGCGAGCGCTGCACTCGCCGCGGGTGACGACGCGGCCGATGCCTATTCCGCAGCGCTCGAGACCGCCACGCTACTGGACGCCTGGGACGCAGAAAGGCGGGTGGACATCGCACTGGCAGGCCTTGACGCCTGCAGCGACCGCGCTCGCATCCTGTCGACCTTGTCGGTCGGACAACGTTACCGGGTCCGGCTCGCCGTCGCACTTGGATCGACCCCCGACCTGCTCCTGTTGGATGAGCCCACCAACCACCTGGATGCTGAAGGACTGTCTTTTCTAACCGAGCAACTGCGTGACCACCCTGGTGGCCTGGCTCTGGTCAGTCACGACCGCGCGCTGCTGCATGATGTGGCGACGACCTTCCTGGATCTCGACCCGACCCGAGATGGTGTCCCGCGAACCTACTCGGGCGGCTACAAAGGCTGGATTGAAGGCCGCCGACGAGAACGCCTCAAGTGGGAACAGGATCACGCCGCCCAGGTTGCCCGACACGAGGAACTGACACGCGCTGCAGCCGAGGCGCGCTCCCGCCTGTCCCAGGGTGGATGGAGACCTGAAAAGGGCACAGGCAAGCACCAACGCGCCACACGCGCTGCTGGAGTGGTCCAAGCCTTCAACCGACGTATCGAAGACCTGAAAAGTCATGAAATCGGCGTCCCGGCGCCGCCACTGCGTCTTGCGTGGCCCGCCTCGGCAACCCGTGCCGGACAGAGCATCATGAACGCCACCCAGGTTACTGTGAAGGACCGATTGGACGCTCCGGTTTCGGTCGACGTGAACGGCGGTGACCGGTTGGTGGTCACCGGACCGAACGGCACGGGAAAATCCACCCTGTTGGCACTTGTCGCAGGGCGGCTGGCCCCCACCACGGGACATGTGCGAGTTAATCCGAGAGCGCGCATCGCTCTGCTGTCCCAAGAGGTCCCCGACTGGGACCGCTCCAGCCCCGCACACGAGGTCTATGAGGCGTACCTGACGAAGCTAGGCCGTCGAGCTCAGGCGCCGTCCCTCGGCTCGCTCGGGCTGCTGGAAGCCTCCGCAACCGGCACGCCGGTGGGGCGCTTGTCGCAAGGACAGCAACGCCGTCTCCACCTGGCCATGTGTCTGGCCCAGGATCCAGACCTGCTGCTCCTGGACGAGCCCACCAATCATCTGTCCTCGATCCTCGTTGATGACATCACCACCGAGCTGCTGCAGACCTCCTGCGCGGTGATCGTTGCCACGCATGACCGGCAGATGCTCCACGACCTGGCCGACTGGCCCCACCTGAACCTTGACCTGAAGGACATGCCATGAACCCGCTTCACCCCTTGACCATCACCACGTACCGTCAGCTGTTCGCAGCGATGGTGCTGACCATCTTCGCCCAGGGTGCCTGGGCCCTCTACCTTGCCATGCAGACCCTCGACCTGGGCGCCACGCCAGCCACCCTGTCGGGTGTCGTAGTCTGGAGCGGCATTGGCCTGCTTGCAGGATCCCTCCCAGCTGGCGTAATTGCAGACCGGATCCCCAATAAGTCCGTCATCGTGGGCGTGCTCACCCTGAACCTCGCTATCGCGACCGCGACGTCCACGGCAGCAATCCTCGACATTGTTACCTTCTGGATGCTCGCGGTTTCCGCGTTCATTATTGGCACTTCAACCGCCTTCTTCTTCCCCGCCTACACGGCGCTGGTGCCAGTCCTGGTGGACGGTGACGACTTAATGGCCGTCAACGGCCTCGAAGGTGCCGCCCGCCCGTTGGTCGGACAGGCAATTGCGCCCGCCGCCGTCGGAGCGGTCATCGGTGCCAGCATGCCCGCCGCTGGCGGATACCTCATCGCAGCAGCACTCGGACTTGCCCTGCTTGCGGCTCTGCAGCTTCCCGCCCCCACCCGCGCCGAGCCCGAGACCGACGGTGCGGAAGACTCACTGATCACCGACCTGCTCGACGGCTTCCGCTACGTTTCCCGCACACGTTGGGTCCGCTCCAGTGTCCTGTTCGCGGCCGTAATGGGACTGGTAGTGACTGGACCACTCGAAGTCCTCCTACCTGCCCTCATGCGCTCATCGCATGACAACGGACCTGCACTCTACGGCACCGTCCTGGCTGCCCTCGGCGCGGGCGGGGTGGTGGGTTCTCTGCTAGCTGGGTCGTGGCGCACACCGGAACGCTTCCTGCCGGCCATGGTCGGTGCCTGGGTGATCGGATGCCTGCCCCTGTCCATCCCGGCGCTCACCAGCAATTCGTGGGCCATCGGCGCAGGCCTCGCGTTCTACGGGGCGCTGATCGGGATCGGAATGGTCATCTGGGGAGCAGTACTCCAAGAACACGTCCCCTTGGAGATGCTCGGCCGGGTCGCCAGCCTCGACTTCTTTATATCCATCGCCTTCATGCCTCTGTCCATCGCTCTCACCGGACTCCTCAGCCGCCACATCGACATCAGAACTCTGTTTATCGCCGCCGGACTAGTGCCACTGGCCACGGGAGCACTCCTCGCAGCCCTGGGACAACTCAAGATGCCGCAGAAGACGCTTGTCGAGGCAGGAGAGGATTAATGCATGCCAACGCCATCCTCACACCTCGCCACCGCTCGGAGGTCGCCCAACTCCTCGTCGACGACGGATGGCCGATTAGCGAGGTCGCTGCCCGCTTCCAGGTCTCATGGCCGACCGTATCCTCTCGTCTTGCCATTTCAACCGGCTGACTCGCGTCGGCCGCGCTACGAGCATGACCACCCCGGAGCAAGCCCTACGACCCGTGGATAGGCACGGTCTACGTCCACGCCGTCATCGACGACTACTTCTGCCTCGTCTACGCCGAGATTCACGATGGCGAAACCGCAATCACCGCCACCGCGGTCCTGGTGGGGTTGGCGAGTGATTCAACGCCCACCGGTATACTTCCGAAGCCGAACGCCGCGGTGAGCTCCACGCCTGGCTGCATTACTACAACCGGCATCGTCCCCACACTGCGTGTGGAGACCAGCCGCCGTTTTCACGTTTGACTTACCGCTCCGGTTAGTTCAGCTAGTCCTAGGCGATGCGACGGCCCGTTTCTGGATCGAAGCGGTGCGCCTCGCGTGGGTTGAAGGTCAGTACCACCGCTTCACCCCGCTGCGGTGGGGTACCTTCGGCGCGGGCAACTAGACGATTGTCGCCAACGGTGACGTAGACATAGGACTCGGCTCCCAGCTCTTCCACAATGTCCACCACGCCTTGGAAGCCCACCGGGCCTTTGTTGATAAACATCTTTTCTGGGCGCACGCCTACGCGGGAACCGTTGTAGTCAAAGATATTCATGGCTGGTGAGCCGATGAAGCCGGCGACGAATTCGTTCGCGGGGGCGTCGTAAAGCTCGCGCGGCGGGGCAACCTGCTGCAGCTCGCCGTCCTTGAGCACCGCCACGCGGTCACCCATGGTCATAGCCTCCACCTGGTCGTGGGTGACATACACCGTCGTCGTACCCAGGCGCTGCTGCAGGCTGGCCAACTCCGCGCGGGTCTGTACGCGCAGCTTGGCATCCAAGTTAGATAGCGGCTCGTCCATAAGGAAGGCCTTCGGCTCGCGCACAATAGCTCGGCCCATAGCCACGCGCTGGCGCTGACCGCCGGACAGATCCTTGGGCTTGCGCTTGAGATACTCGGTCAGGCCGAGCGTTTCCGCCGCCTCGTGCACCTTGGCTTTGATCTCGGATTTGGGAAGCTTTGCCAGCTTCAGGGCAAAGCCCATGTTTTCCTCCACCGTCAGGTGCGGGTAGAGGGCATAGTTCTGGAAGACCATGGCGATATCGCGATCACCTGGCTCCAGGTCGGTCACGTCCTTGCCATCGATGGTGATGCGGCCGCTGGATGTAGGTTCCAGCCCCGCCAGCGCACGTAGCGTCGTGGACTTGCCGCAGCCCGAAGGGCCAACGAGGACTAGGAATTCGCCGTCCGCGATATCGAGGTCCAAGTCTTTTACCGTGGGCGCGCTCGCGCCGGGGTAGGTGATGTTGACCTTTTCAAAAGTGACCTTTGCCATGCGCAACACACTAGCACCATTGGCGGCCGGTATCCTTGAAGCTTATGACTGCACTTGATTTGGAACGCATTCGCACTGCGCTGGCAGACGATTTCACCACCATCGATTTCGTGGAAAAGACCGGCTCCACCAATACCGATTTGATGCAGGCCACCAACGTTGCGGATGGCACCGTGCTGCTTGCCGACGAACAACTTTCCGGCAAGGGCCGCCTCGGCCGCACTTGGACCGCGCCGGCCGGCTCCCAGGTCATCTTCTCCGTGCTCTTGCTGCCGGAATCCCTCGAGCAGCTAGGCACCCTACCGCTGGCCGCGGGCCTCGCGGTGACCGATTCGATCGAGGGCACCGTGCTGAAGTGGCCAAACGACGTGCATATCGACGGCAATAAACTGTGCGGCATCCTTGCCGAGGCCGGCCCCGTGGGCCAAGCCTTCAAGGCCGCGCCAAAGACCGAGCTCACCAAGGTGGAGGTAGGCAAGGCTGAGGTCAACAAGGCCGAGGTCAACAAGGCCGAAGTAAATAAGGCTGAAGTCAATAAAGCAGAGGTTAATAAGGCAGTAGGTGGCGCCGCACCATCTGCGCGCGTCGTCGTGGGCATGGGCATCAATGTCACCCTGACTCGTGAGGACCTACCTATTGAAAAGGCCACCTCGCTCGCGCTCGAAGGCCGCGATACCGACCGCACCGAGCTGGCCATTACCGTGTTGAAGAACTTGCGCCGCCGCATCGTGCAGTGGGAGAACCAAGATCCGCAGCTCCTGCGCGACTACCGTGCGGTCTGCTCCTCGCTTGGCCAGGAGGTGCGCTTGGAAACTCCGTCCGGCGATGTGACCGGGCACGTCGATGAAATCGGCGAGGACGGCCGCATCATGGTCGCCGGCGAGTACTACTCCGCGGGCGATGTCACGCACCTGCGCCCACAGAAGTAGACACGCGAGGTAGCATCCTTAGCTATGGGACTAATGAAGATGGGCCAAGGAGAGGTCAAGCGCGCGGATGTCTCCGCGCCGTTTCGCGCGCTGATTTTCCCCTTCCTCGAGCTCATCCTCATCACCGGCCTGCTGTGGATCGCCATCGGCTGGTGCGATGTCCAAGCAGTAGACCCGATGCTGCGCAACGGTCTCGTCGCGGTATGGGCGCTGCTGGGAATCTGGCGCTTTCTCATTCCTCTTTATAAGGCCCGCCGCAAGCGCTTCATCGTGACTAATAGGCGCGTCATCGCGCGCGAGGGCCGCAATGTCGATTCGATTCCGCTGCAGGATATCCGCGGCGCCCGCAAGCGCCGGGGAGGGGTATCTCTAGCGATTCACGGCTGGGACCGGGCCATGTATTTTCCCAATGTGGCCAAGCCCAAGCGGGTGGCCGAGATTATTAATGATCGCCCTTGGTTTTAACCTCGGTGGTGTGCAGCTGGCTATCTAGATCCTCAGGGGCGAGGTTGGCTCGGCTGAATTCTTGCGTCAGCGGCAGGCGCAGCTCTAGGTCGGAGGCGGGGCAGAGTTCAACCGTTGCCTTATCCACTACATAGTCCAGCACGTGGCCACCGGAGGTGCGGGCGGCGTCGATAAAGTGCACGTGGCAGCCCGGTACCGAGATTCCCTTTTCATAGACGGGGGTGCGGAAGCCGCCGATGATGCCCTCGACGTCCTTAAAATGCAGCTCCTTGTCGCCGCCAACGGCCTCGGACATTGGCGGGTAGGGCTTTTCTTGCTTGACCACCGTGCGGGTGGTCACCTCCTTGAACGTGCCCACGATGCGTACCGCATACATGTAGTTAGCGGAGGGCTCGAGCTTATCGATGAACGCGGAAAGCTGATCGCGGCGCAGGCTCGCGGGGGCGTCGGCAGTAATGCGCGGGACAAAGTTCGTGGCCACCGCGTAAGGGGTGCGCTGGTCTAGGTCTGCAATCTGCGCGGAGCCATCGCCACGCAGCTGGTAGCAGGTGCCATCCAAAATGATCATCTCTCCGTCGAGGCCATCAAAGGTGCCGAGGCCAAAATTGCCCTTACCAAGCAGTTCCGAAATGGTCATTTCGCCGTCATAAATGCCGTCCAGCAAAGCGGTCATGAGGGAATTTTGGAAGATGGTATGACGAGTGAACATAGTATCCAGGCTAGTATTGGGGGACGTGAGTGACTTAAAGCCTATTGTAACTGTTTGTGGCGACGGCCAGCTGGCTCGCATGATGCAGCCGGCCGCCGCGGAACTCGATATTCACCTGCGGATTCTGGCTAGCAAGCCGGACTCCTCTGCCGCGCAGGTCACCCCGGACGTGGTGCTGGGGGATTACACCTCCTTGGAGGAGCTGCGCGGCGTGGCAGAGGGCGCGGATGCCATTACCTTCGAGCATGAGCATGTGCTCAACGAGCACTCCGCCGCGCTTATCGACGCCGGATTTAACGTCCAGCCCCAGCCCACCGCCCTCATTTATGCGCAAGATAAGCTCAAGATGCGCGAAAAGCTCGCCGCGCTGGGTGCTCCCGTGCCGCGCTTTGCCGCCATCGACTCGGTGGCCGATGCCCGCGCGTTTTTCGACGCCGTCGATGGCCGCGTGTGCCTCAAGGCCCGCCGCGGCGGTTATGACGGCAAGGGCGTATGGTTCCCCACCGCCGATGATTGCTTTGAGCTGGTCTCCGAGCTGCTTGAGGCCGGAACCCCGCTGATGGCCGAGGAAAAGGTGGAACTTACCCGCGAGCTTTCCATCTTGGTCGCCCGCCGTCCTTCCGGCGAGGCCAAGGTGTGGCCGATTACCCAGTCCCGCCAGGAAAACGGCATCTGCGCCGAGGCCATTGCCCCCGCTCCTGGCCTTACACCGGAACTTTCCCAGCGCGCGTCCGAGCTGGGTCTGACCATCGCCGAGTCCCTCGGCGTGACCGGCGTGCTGGCCGTCGAGCTCTTTGCCTTCGACGGCCCCGAAGGCGAGGATATCTCCGTCAACGAACTGGCCATGCGCCCGCATAACACCGGCCACTGGACCCAGGATGGCTGCGTGACCTCCCAATTTGAGCAGCACCTGCGCGCCGTGCTCGACCTCCCCTTGGGCGCAGTCGACGCGCTTGCACCCGTCACCGTGATGGCCAATGTCTTGGGCGCCGACGAAGATCCCGCCATGCCCATGCCGGAGCGCGTCCGTAAAGTCATGGAGCGCTACCCGCAGGCCAAGATTCACCTTTACGGCAAGGACCACCGCCCTGGCCGCAAGATTGGCCACGTCAACGTCACCGGTGAAGATACCGACGAGCCCCTGACCATCGCCCGCCAGGCCGCGCACTTCCTCGTGCACGCCGAATGGGCTTAAATTCCTGCCTGTAGAAAGGACACTATGCAACCGCATGTAGGCATCATCATGGGCTCCGATTCCGATTGGCCCACCGTTGAACCCGCCGCTCAGGTCCTCGCGGACTTCGGCATCCCCTTCGAGGTTGGCGTGGTCAGCGCCCACCGCACCCCGGAAAAGATGCTGGCCTATGCCAAGGAAGCCCATACCCGCGGGTTGAAGGCGATTATCGCTTGCGCCGGCGGTGCCGCGCACCTTCCCGGCATGGTCGCCGCGGCTACGCCGCTGCCGGTCATCGGTATCCCCCGCGCACTGAAGGATCTCGATGGCCTCGACTCCCTCCTGTCCATCGTGCAGATGCCCAGCGGCGTGCCGGTAGCCACCGTCTCCATCGGCGGTGCGAAGAACGCCGGCCTGCTCGCCGCCCGCATCCTCGGCGCTGGCGACCCCGCCATCCAAGACAAGATGGCGGACTACCAAAAGCAGATGGCCGAGGAAGTCGAGCAGAAGGATAAGAACCTGCGCGACAAGCTGCTAGGGGAGTAGCTGTTAACAGGAGCGTGAAGCTACACGCCAACTTGCAGCCACGTTATGGCCCCATGGAATCAACCTTCCATGTATAACGTGGCTGCATTGTAGGTTTTGGAGTTACTTTCCGGCTGCACGAGCGTAGAAGGGCGAATAAGGTGAAAGAGAACCAGATTTTCGGGGGAAATGGGGAAGTATGGAAAGCTGGGTGGTGTCCGGGCTGAGCCAGGACCAACTGCGTCGGCGGTTGGCTAAAGGTGAAATCTTCAAAATTGCACGGGGCCTCTATGTTCGCCGGAAACCAGAACCAATGGAGGTGGCGCAGTTATTACAGCAGCGCTGGCCGAAAGTGATGATTGCAGGAAAATCAGCGGTTGAGATTTACTCACGGACTGCCATGACTCTCCCGCTGGAGGTCGCGTACACCAACAGGCTGAGCTCGTCTGAATGGTTCAAAGCGCAAAGAACTCGCCAGCGAACGTTCTATGAGTTCAAAGGGATCCCGGTTCAAAACCCAATTTTGGCCGCGCTTGAAGTCGATGAAAAACGAGCAATCACCATGCTGGAGTTTCATTATCGCAGTGTACGAGGGAAAGCTGCGCTGGAGCGGGATTTATCTTCCATCTCGCGCGTGCCCGCTGGGACGAAAGAGATGCTGCGCAAGGTTGTCCACGGAAGCGATAGTGAAGCCGAGCGTCTGGTGGTACGCGCGCTTCGCCGCAGAGGGATGAAGGTTGAGACCAACCGGCAGATAGGTCCGTACTTCTGGGATCTTGTGGTGGGGAAAATCGCGGTGGAGATCGATGGCTACGATTTCCACAAAGCTGAAGACTTGGCCACTTTTATCAAGGATCGGTGGAAAGCAAACGACGCAACGCTTAGGGGCTATACAGTACTTCGGTATTCAGGCAGTTGCGTTAAGCGTCACTTGCGGGAAGTGGTGCAACAAATCGTAGACGCTCGGCAGCGGACTCCAGACTTTTCCGGCTACGCGCATCAATCGGTGTGGGATTGGCATTCACTGCTTGTCGGCGAACCTTATGAGCCAATTCGAGGCTAATTTATGGCCGCGTTAGCGACCGAATAGAGGAAGGCGGCAGGGACAACGCGGCTGCAACTTGGACACCAGAGTAAAAGAGCCAATAAATGGCCGCGTTAGCGGCCCGAATTGACGTGCGTAGGGCTATATCGTGGCCAAAAAGTCACCTTGCGAAAGCGCTAGAAGGGCACGCCGGAGCGCAGGATGACATTGGCAAACGGCGTGGTGGAACCGGTGCGCACGACGAAGGAGGCGCGGGCGACCTCGCGCTTGAGGTCGTCGTGGGAGACCTCGGTAAGCGGTACTGCGGGAAGCAGGGAGCGCACCTCAGGCGGGGTGGTATCGGCGATGGTGGCGGCTTCGACCACGACCTCATCGAGGAGGGCCGCCAGGGTATCGGCAAAGGTGGGGATGCCAAAGGTTAGCGTGAGGTCGATGACAGGCACTTCGCGGGGGATGGGCAGGCCGCAATCGGCGATAACGAAGGTATCGGTGTGACCGAGGCGGGCGACGGCGCTGGTGAGCGCGGGATTGAGCAGGCCGGATTTACGCATCGGTGACCTCCGGCAGGGCGGATTCGGTGGTGGGGTAGGACGGTTGCGCGCCGTTGCCGGTGGCGGCGAAGGCACCGACGCGGGCGGCGAAAGTGGCGGCATCGACAAGCGAGGCACCGGTGAGGAGCTGGGCGCAGAAGGCACCTGCGAAGGCATCGCCGGCGCCGGTGG
This sequence comes from Corynebacterium sp. ACRPE, assembly GCF_022347435.1. NCBI lineage: Bacteria > Bacillati > Actinomycetota > Actinomycetes > Mycobacteriales > Corynebacteriaceae > Corynebacterium > Corynebacterium sp. ACRPE. The sequence goes on from NZ_JAKRNA010000002.1 coordinate 158,042, forward strand.
TATCCACGGCGGTCACGCGCGGGGTGGGGATGTCCGTGCCTCCCTCCGGGGTGGCCACGTAGGCGCCGTGCGCGCCAAGGGTGAGAACGACGGAGCGGAAACCGGCCTCTACCAGGCGGTGGGCGAGCTCGCGTGGGGCGCCCTCAGCAGACAGGCCGAGCTGGTCCAGGATGAGTCCTGCTTCGTGCTCATTGGCCAGCAAAGGGTCGGCCTTCAGGAGCGAGTCGCGGTCGACCTCGACCACGGGCGCGAGGTTGACCACCACTCGGCCTTGGGCCGCCTCGACCGCGGCCTGGAAACCCGAGGCGGGGATTTCGCCTTGCAGAAGGACCACGTCGGCATCGGCGATGGTGGAGGCACGGGAGGAGACAAAGGAGGCGTCGACAAGCGCGTTGGCTCCCGGGGAGATGACGATGGTGTTCTCGCCATCGGCCGAGACGGTAATGACGGCGAGGCCGGTATTGGTGTCGGCCTGCTTCACGGCGCCTAGATCGATGCCGGAGGTGCGCATGTAGTGCATCGCAGGCTCGGCATAGGGATCGGAACCAACCGCGCCCACGAAGGCCACAGTGGCGCCCAGCTGTGCGGCCGCGACAGCCTGGTTAGCGCCTTTGCCCCCGGCCAAGATGTCGCCGCCAGAGCCCAGCAGGGTCTCGCCGGGCTGCGGGTGGCGCTCGGCGTGCACGATGAGATCGGCATTGATGGAACCGACGACGGTTAGCTTGCTCATTGGAAATCCTCCACATTGTCGCGGGTGACGGTGATGACCTCGACGGGGATGTTCTTCTCCGCCGCGCCACCGTGCAGGAGCGCTGCGGCTTGTTCGATGGCGCGGGCACCGAGCTCTGCGGGCTGCTGGGCGATGGTTGCTTCTAGCTTGCCATCTTTGACCGCCTTGAGGCCATCGAAGGTGCCATCAAAAGCCACCACCTTGACCTCAGATCCAGCGCGCGAGCCCAAAGCTTCGACCGCGCCGAGCGCCATTTCATCGTTCTCCGCAAAGATGGCCTTGATATCCGGGTTGGCCTGCAGCAGGTTGGTGGCGACGTTGAGGCCTTCCGTGCGGTCGAAATTCGCCGATTGCTTGCCGACGACCCGAATGCCCCCGTACTTCGCAATCTGCTCTTCAAAGCCCTTGCCGCGCTCGCGCGAGGCGGAGGTACCAGCGGTGCCCTGCAGGATGAGGATATCGCCCTTTTCCCCAATGGATTCGGCGAGCTTATCCGCAGCCTGCGCGCCACCGGCGACGTTATCGGAGGCCACCATGGAATCCAGCTCTACGCCGTTGACATCGCGGTCCACGCCGATGACGGGCACGCCGTCATTCTTGATGCCGCGCACGGCTGGGGCGACGGCATCGGAATCGGTGGGGTTGACCACGACGACCTTGGCGCCCATGGAGGTAGCATTGCCCAGCTGATTGACCTGCTGGGCGGGGTCATCGGAAGCGTCTTGGATGTCTAGCGGAACGCCGAGTTCCTTGGCCTTATCCTGTGCGCCGTGGCGCAGCTCGACGAAGAAGGGGTTGGTCTGCGTCGAGAGGGCTAGCGTGATGCGGTTGCGGTCTTCTTCCGAGCGATTGCAGGAGGCAAGGCCCAGCGCGAGGGCGGGGACAAGGAGGGTGGCGATGAGTTTTTTCATGGCGGGTGCTCCTTAGTTGGCCGTCTTATTGCGGATGACGTCGAAGCCGACGGCCAGCGCGATGACCAGGCCGATGACGATCTGCTGCCAAAAAGAGGAGACGTTGAGCAGGTTCAAACCATTGCGGATGACCGCTAGCAAGATCGCGCCGACGAGCGTGCCGGTGGCCTTGCCCTGCCCGCCGGAGAGCGAGGCGCCGCCGATGACGACGGCCGCAATAGCATCGAGCTCGTAGCCGGTGCCGGCCTGCGGCTGTGCGGATTCGAGGCGGCCGGCCATAACCATGCCGGCCCAAGCGGCGAAGAAACCGGAGAGTGCGAAGACGGCGATCTGGATGCGCTTGACCGGCAGGCCCGAAAGGCGGGCGGCCTCCAGGTTGCCGCCGATGGCATACATGGAGCGGCCGAGTACCGTGCGCTCCAGAATGAACCAGCAGATAAGCCCCGCGATGACCATCATGATGATCGGCACTGGGAAGCCTGCGATATCACCGCCAAAGGCGTTGACGGACGGGGCGGTCTCTATCGGCGAGCCCTGGGAGATGACCAGGGTGAGCCCGCGGGCGATGGACATCATGGCCAGCGTCGCGATGAAAGACGGGATCTTGCCCCACGCGGTGGCCATGCCGCAGATGGCTCCTGCCAGCGCGCCCACGAAAAGGCCGAGGAGCAGGGTAAGCCAGCCAGGCAGGCCCGCAGTGGAGAACATATAGGCAGAGACCATGGCGCCGAGCGCGGCGACCGAGCCCACCGAGAGGTCGATACCGGCGGTGACGATGACAAAGGTCATGCCGAAGGCCAAGATGGCCACTGTGGCGGCCTGGATGCCGATATTGAGCAGGTTCGCCACGGTAAGGAAGTACGGCGTAGCGATAAACAGCGCGATGCACAGGGCAATGAGGCCGACGAGCGCGCCATTATTCATCGCCCAGTTAACTACTCGATTCTTGGTCATGCTTCGTCCTTGGGGTTGGTGCCGGCAGGCGCGGCAGCTGAGGCAGAGGTAGCGGAGGTCACGTTGGATACGGCAAAGGCCATGACCTCGTCTTGGGTGGAGTCCTTAGGGAGCTGGCCGGCGAGTTGGCCGCCGGACATGACGAGGATGCGGTCGGACATGCCGAGCACCTCGGGCAGATCGGAGGAGGCCATGAGCACGGCGCCGCCGGCCGCGGTGACCTCATTGATGATGTTGTAAATCTCCACTTTGGCGCCGACGTCGACGCCGCGGGTGGGCTCGTCGAGGAGGAGGACCTTGGAGCCGGCCAGTACCCAGCGGCCAAAGACCGCCTTTTGTTGGTTGCCGCCGGATAGGTTCCGGATGGTCTGGGAGAGATCGGCCATGCGAATGCGCAGCTTCTCCGCTACGTCACCGGCGCGACGGCGTTGGCCGCTGCGGTCTGCCAGCCCCGCCTTGGCGGTGGGGTAGAGGGTGGCGAATCCGAGGTTATCGCCCACGGAGGCATCTAGAACTAGCGCTTGGGATTTGCGGTCTTCGGGGATATGGCCCACGCCGGCGCGGATGGCGGCACGAATATCGCCGCCGCGCAGCTGCGTGGCGCCGACGCGTATGGTGCCGGAATCGTAGGGGTCAGCGCCCGCGATGGCGCGAATGATTTCGGTGCGGCCGGCGCCCACGAGCCCGGCCAGGCCGACGACTTCGCCGGCATGGACGGTGAAGGTGACGTCGTGAAAGGCGCCGTCGGCAGTCAGCTCGGAGACTTCCAGCAAGGCCTTACCGTGCTCGGGAGGAACCTCGCGCGGGTACTGGTTTTCAATCTCGCGGCCGACCATGAGGCGCACCAGCTCGTCTTCGTCGGTATCGGCCGGGACCTCGGCGATGAAGGAGCCATCTCGCAGAACACTGATAGTCTCGGCAATGCGCGCCAGCTCCTCCAGGTGGTGGCTGATAAAGACCATGGCCACGCCCTTGGCCTTGAGTTCCTCGAGCACGGCAAAGAGTGCATCAACCTCCTTGCCGGTGAGCGCGGCAGTGGGCTCATCCAAGATGAGAATGCGCGCGTTCATGGACAGCGCCTTGGCGATTTCTACGAGCTGCTGCTTGGCCACACCCAGCTCGCCCACCGGCATGTCTAGGTCCACGTCCAAACCGATAAGATGCAGTGCCGCTTGGGCCTGTGCCTTGAGATGCTTGCGATTGACCAACCCAAAGCGGCGTGGGGTGCGCCCAAGCATGATGTTCTCGGCCACGGACATGGTGGGCACAAGGTTGAGCTCTTGGTGAATGGTGGCGATGCCCAGTGCCTCAGAGGCCTTGGTATCTGGGATTTTTACCTCTGTGCCATCTACCAGGATGCGGCCGGAATCCGGCTCGTGTACACCGGCAATCATCTTGATGAGAGTGGATTTGCCGGCGCCATTTTCACCCAGCAAGGCCTGCACTTGGCCGCGGCGGACGGTGAGGTCTACCCCCTTAATGACCTCTACCGGGCCAAAGGATTTGGTGACATTATCCAGGCGCAAAACGCAGTCACTCATGGCGTGGCTCCATCGAGTTGGTGGGCGGTGGACATGCGTGGGATATAGCGGGTTTCTAGCACCTCGCCTTCCGGTTGGTGCTTATCATTGATGGCCGCGATGAGCTTGGCCGTGGCGGTCTCGCCCATTCTGGCCACATCTTGGTCCACCACCGAGATAGGGGAAGGTTGGAAGCGCAGGTAGATGAAGTCATCGAAGCCGACGAGCGCGATTTCTTCTCCGATGAGCTTGCCCGCATTATGGCAAGCCTCCAGCGCGCCGGCCGTCATCATGGAATCGCCGGCAATGAGCGCGGTGACGCCTTCTTGTAGGAGTGCGAGGGCTCCTTTATAGCCCTCGCGGTGGCGGTAGCTGCCGTGGTGGATATGGGTAGGCATACCGCGGGTGGCGGCCTTGAATGCTTGGAGGCGCTGGCGGCCGGTGGAAGTTTCCTGCGGCCCGGAAAGGTAGCCGATGTGCGTGTGCCCCTTCTCCTTAAGCTGTTCCACGGCTTGTTTCATACCCGTGTGGGGGTCTGATAGCACTGCTGGAATCTGACCCAGGGCGCGGTCAATGAGCACGAGCGGGCGGTAAGCGCGCGCCTGCTCGAGCGCTTCTTCGGCGCCTTCGAGAGGTACCGCGATAATGCCGTCTACCTGGCGTTCCATCAGGGCATCGAGGGCTTTGACTAGGCGCTGCGGTTCCTCGCCACAACTGGTAATCATCGTGGCGAGTCCCTGCTTATCGGCGGCTTCTTCAATGGCTGCGGCCATTGCGGCAAAGTAGGCATTGTCTAGGCTGGGGATGACCAAGCCGATGGCGTTAGATCGGGAGCTGCGCAAAGCTCGTGCTTGGGCATTGGGCCTATAGTTGAGCTTGGTGGCCGTGTCCTTGACGCGTTGGCGCGTGGACTCCGAGATGGCTGGGTTGCCCGAGAGCGAACGGGACGCGGTGGAAATGGATACTCCAGCAGCAGCGGCCACGTCCTTGAGGGTGGTTCCGGCCATGCTGTCCTCCTTGGTTTAGGCGTGTGAGCCGGCTTCCGGCCCTCCTGGGTGCAATCGATTGCACATTTGAGTTAAAGGTACGGCTATTTCCATCTTTCTGTCAAGAGCCGGCATGTCTATGCTGGTATCCATGTCTGACCCGCTCCTTGTTTTGGGCTCCCGCGTAACTCACGGCTATCCCGGCGCCATGCTGCGCTCGCGCCTAGACAAGGCGTTGGCTCTCTATAGCGGTCAGCAGATTATTGTCTCCGGCCGTGGTGAGGCGGGACCCATGGCTACATACCTCATCGAGCGCGGTGTGCCGGCCGAGCGGGTAGTAGTGGAGCCGGAAGCCACGAGCACTAATGAAAATCTAGAAAATGCCCACCGTTTGGCCCCGGATGCCGTATTGCACGTGGTGACCAATGATTTTCATATCCTGCGCACGGCGCTGTGGGCCTGGCACCTCGGCATTGCCGTTCACCTGCATCCCGCGCGCACCCCGTGGCGGTTGATGCCGCGCAATTACCTGCGCGAAGTCCTGGCCACGCCACACTCCGCGGCGCGCATAGTGTGGCGACGGATGCGGGGATAGCGCTCCTGCCTCGGTGTGGCGGCTCGCGGCCCATAGGTGCCTCCAGCCCCGAAAGAGGTTAACAAGCGGTTAACTCTACTGCGGTGAGCAGCTGAAATAGAAGGTATTCGCGGGTAGTTATGCAAACGATTGACCGGCGCTTTGCCGTACTCCTAGGCTAAATCCAACGAAAGTTATAGCCAGAAAGGTCTTTGTTATGACCAGTGGAGGAGTGGCTGGCCCTGACGCCGACTACCCCAGCGTCGCACTTGCCCACGGCGATTATGCGGCCGAGATCGGTCTATTTGGCGGTGCACTCAAAGCGCTGACCTATCGCGGCGCGCCCTTGGTAGAAAGCTACGAAGGCAAGCCGCCGCTGATGGCTGGCGTGGTGCTGGCGCCGTGGCCGAATCGCACCGAAGATGGCTGGTTTGAATGGCAGGGGACTGCCCACCAGTTAGGCATCACGGAGCCAGAGCGCAATAACGCCATCCATGGATTCGCGGTGGATTGGTGGCACGTCAAGGAACGCTCGGACAACCGGGTGGTCATCACCTTTGATATTGAGCCGCGCCAGGGCTGGCCGTGGGCGATTCAGCTCGAGGCCACCTATGCCCTCGATGAGCAGGGATTGCACCACCAGCTCACCGCCCGCACCGCGGAACCCGGCGAGGTTCCCTTCGCCTATGGGCTGCACCTCTACCTCTGCCCACAAGGGGCAGGGGCGGAGGAAGCGGTGCTCAGTGTGGACGTCGGCAAGCGCTACCTGCTCGGCGCCCGCAACCTGCCTACGGGAAAGACGGAGCAGGTGCGCATTGTTAATCAGCCCATCGCCGAGGTGGACTGGGACGATTGCTTCCACGGCGAAGGCCCACTGACGGCCGTGTATTCGGCCGGTGGAAAGGGGGTGCGCCTGGAGATGGGCGAAGGCCTGAACTGGGTGCAGATGTTTACCCCGGCCGATTTCCCGCGGGCAGGTGGCCCCGGCAAGGCATTGGCCGTGGAGCCCATGAGCGCGCCGCCGAATGCGCTGCGCAGCGGGGAAGACCTCGTGCGCCTGAGCACTCAGAACCCGCAGAGATTCACGCTGCGCCTTGCAGCAGAGAACAATAACTAGAAAGGTCAGCCATGGAGACTGCTGAATCCGTATTGAGGCTCGATGCCTCCTGGGTGGACTACTTTTTGGTAGCCATCTACTTCCTCTTCGTGCTAGGCATCGGCTGGGCCGCCAAGGCCCGAGTGTCTAGCTCCATCGACTTCTTCCTCTCCGGCCGCGGATTGCCCGCCTGGGTGACCGGACTGGCTTTCGTCTCGGCCAACCTGGGCGCGGTGGAAATCATCGGTATGTCCGCCAATGGCGTGGAGTATGGCTTCCAAACCATGCACTACTTCTGGATCGGCGCCATCCCGGCCATGGTCTTTTTGGGCATTGTGATGATGCCGTTCTACTACGGCTCCAAGGTGCGCTCGGTGCCGGAGTTCATGCGCAAGCGTTTTGGCAATGCCGCGCACCTGGTCAATGCGATTTCCTTCGCTGTGGCCCAGCTGCTTATTGCCGGCGTGAACCTGTACTTGCTGGCCACCATCGTGGAGGCCCTGCTGGGCTGGCAGATGTGGGTGTCGCTCCTCGTGGCCGGCCTCATCGTGCTGTCCTATATCACCCTGGGTGGCCTTTCGGCTGCCATTTATAACGAGGTGCTGCAGTTCTTCGTCATCATCGCCGCCCTCGCCCCGCTGACCATCATTGGTTTGAACCGCGTTGGTGGTTGGAATGGGCTGAAGGACGCGGTGGCCCAGGATTCGCACTTCCACACGTGGCCGGGCACGGACATCTCCGGTTTTGAGAACCCAGTGTGGTCCGTCATCGGCATCGTGCTGGGCCTCGGCTTCGTGCTTTCCTTTGGTTACTGGACCACCAACTTCGTCGAGGTGCAGCGCGCCATGGCCTCCGATTCCATCTCGGCCGCCCGCAAGACCCCGATCATCGGCGCCTTCCCCAAGATGTTCGTGCCCTTCCTCGTGGTCATCCCGGGCATGGTTGCCTCCGTCTCCGTGGCCGATTTGATGGAGGAGCGCGCGGAGCCCAACGACGCCATCTTGCTGCTCATGCGCGACCTTTTGCCCAATGGCTTGCTGGGCGTGGCGATCGCCGGCCTGCTGGCTTCCTTCATGGCGGGCATGGCCGCGAATATCTCCGCCTTTAATACCGTCATCTCCTATGACATCTGGCAGACCTACGTGGTCAAGGACCGCGAGGATGACTACTACCTGAAGTTCGGCCGCATCGCCACGGTTATCGCCACCGCTATTGCCATTTTCACCGCGCTGCTCGCGCAAAACTTTGGCAATATCATGGACTACCTGCAGACCCTGTTTGGCTTCTTCAATGCGCCGCTGTTTGCCACCTTCATTCTGGGCATGTTCTGGAAGCGCATGACCCCGCACGCCGGTTGGTCCGGACTCGTAGCCGGTACCGGTTCCGCCATTGCCTTCTGGTACGTCGCATCCTTCACGGACATGATCAACCTGCCCGGCCAAGGCACCGCTTTCGTCGCGGCCGGTGTGGCCTTCGTGGTGGATATCCTGGTATCCATTGTGGTCACCCTGTTCACCCAGCCCAAGCCGGATAGCGAGCTGGTTGGCTTCGTCTCTTCCGTGACCCCCAAGGACCACTTTGAGGACTACACCGAAAAGTCCTTGCCGTGGTACCAGCAGACCGTCCCGCTGGGCATCATTTGCCTGGTGATGGCCGTAGCCCTCAACGTCATCTTCGCCTAAGGAGCCCAACATGTCTGAGAAAAAGCGCGCGGGTGCATTCGACCTGCGCAATGTCATCGCCGCACTCCTCGGCCTCTACGGCCTGATTTTGCTCGGCTGCTATTTCTTCCTTGACCCAGGCATCAACCCGGATACCGGGCAGGCAAAGAACGCCAGCGATAACCTATGGGCAAGCCTTGCTTTGCTGGCCGTGGCCGCCGCCTTTGTGCTGTGGGCGCGCCTGAAGCCCATCACCATCCCAGGAGAAAACTAATGGTTGAGATTACCTCTGCCACGCTTGCCGACGGCCGCGAGATCCTCTACTTCGACGACCAGCCCCACCCCGACCGCGTGCTTGTCGACGCCCGCGACATCCCCACCGTCGCCCCCGCTTCCGAAATGCGCCGGGATCCCCTAACGGGGGATTGGGTGGCCTTTGCCGCCCACCGCATGAACCGCACCTTCTTGCCACCGGCCAACGAGAACCCGCTGGCGCCAACGCGCGAAGGCCAGCTGCCCACGGAGATCCCCAGCCCCAGCTATGACGTGGTGGTCTTTGAAAACCGCTTCCCGTCTTTTGCCACCACCGCAGACATCGAGCATCCCGAGGAAGACAACCTGCTCGGCGTGGTGCCGCGCCTTCCGGCCCGCGCCCGCTGCGAGGTGGTGTGCTTTACCGAGGACCCCGCCCTATCCTTCAAGGACCTGCCGGAATCGCGCATTCGCACCGTCATCGAGGCCTGGGCGCACCGCACCGCCGCGCTATCCCAGATCGACGGCGTGCAGCAGGTATTCCCCTTTGAAAACCGCGGCGAGGAAATCGGCGTGACCCTCCAGCATCCGCACGGCCAGATTTACTCCTATCCCTTCCTCTCGCCGCGCCTGCGTTCCATCGTGGATTCCGCCCGCGCCTATGACGGCGACCTCTTCCAGGATCTCCTTGATCGCGAGCGCGCCGCCGGCACCCGCATCATCGCCGAGACCGAGCACTTCACCGTCTTCGTTCCCGCCGCCGCCAAATGGCCGCTCGAAGCCATGGTCCTGCCCAACGAGGAAGTCCCCGATTTCGCCGCGCTTACCGACGCCCAACGCGCCGACCTCGCGCCCCTCCTCAAGAAGCTGTACTCCGCCGTGGACCGCTTCTTCGATGGCGTGGACAAGACCCCGTATATCGCCGGCTGGACCCAAGCGCCGGTGGACGAGGCACTGCGCCCCGGCATCCGCATGCACCTGCAGCTCTTTTCGCTCATGCGCTCGCCCGGCCGCATGAAGTACCTCGCCGGTTCCGAGTCCTCGCAGGCCGTGTGGATCAATGACACCACCCCGGAGCGCATCGCCGCCCGCTTTAAGGAGATCTGGGATGCTTAACTGGATTGACACCCGCAGCGATGCGGAGCTTGTCGCCGCAGCCCGCGACCTCCTCGCTGCTGCCTTCTCGGACGCGTCCGAGCCCGCCGGCGTGTGGGCTGCTCCCGGCCGCGTCAACCTCATCGGCGAGCACATCGATTACGCCGGCGGCGCCTCCATCCCCTTTGCGCTGGAACAAAACACCGCCGTCGCCGTCGCGCCCCGCACCGATGGCCTTCTCCGGATAGCCTCCGAATACGACGGCAGCGTTGCCCAGGCCAGCCTCCCTCTCTCCGATGTCCGCCCCGGCCGCCCTTCCAACTGGTCCGGCTACGTTGCCGGCACCGTCTGGGCCGCCACTGCCGCGGACGTTCTGACTTGCACCGGCCTCGATATTGCCATCGTCTCCGATGTCCCCGTCGGCTCTGGCCTGTCCAGTTCCGCCGCCCTCGAATGCTCCGTGGCCGTGGCCGCCTACGAGCTCTGCCACGGCAACGCTCCCGATGACGCCGCCCGCGCGCAGCTGGTCCAGGCGTGCATCCGCGCCGAAAACGAGGTGGTTGGCGCCTCTACCGGCGGCTTGGACCAAAACGCTAGCCTCTTCGGTCAGCGCGGCAAGGCGCTATTCCTGGATTTTTCCACCGGCGCCGTCGAGCGCGTGCCGTTCAATATCGAAGCCCAGGACATGGTGCTGCTCATCGCGGACACCAATGCACCGCACACGCTTTCCGACGGCCAATATGCCTCCCGCCGCGGCATCATCGACGCCGTCCAGTCCGCCGCCGGCCGCTCCATCCGCGAAATCCCGGACGCCGTCGCCTTCGCCGCGACCGTCAACCCCCAGGAGGCTGACCTATACCGCCGCCGCGTGCGCCACGTGGTGGAAGAGACTGACCGCACCTTAGCCGCCGCCACCGCGCTTACCTCTTCCGACCTGGCAGAGTTCCGCCGCCTCATGCGCGAAAGCCACATTTCCCTGCGCGACCTGTACGAAGTCACCACTCCGGAACTCGACTCCGCTTTCACCGCGGCCGGCGAACTCGGCGCCCGCATGACTGGCGGCGGCTTCGGCGGTGCAGTCATCGCGCTCATCCCACGCTCCGACGTCGAGTCCACTGCCCAGGCCACCCACGACGCCGCAGCATCCCGCAGCTTCCCAGAACCCACCTTCTTGGTGGCTCGCCCGGGAGACGGCGCCCGCCGCCTAGCTTAAGCTCCGCAGGCCGGCTGGCTCAGATGTGACCCCCAGCGCGCCTATTGTCGTTAGGTCCATACTGATCAGGCTGATCTGAAGGCTGGGCCGCCTCAGATCTGCCCTAACTCCCTCAATTCGGCCTGATCAGATCAGCCCTAAGCCTTTAGCGTTTGGTTCACAACGCCGAGAGAGCTTTCTGAATCCCCTCGCGCAGCGTCTCGCGAGACTGTTTCATCGGATGCGCAATCGCGCGCAACCCCATGTACGCAATCTGGTCGGCCGCCCGATTCAGCGGATCGCCCGCATGCCCGAGCACACGGCGAATGTCGACCTCGCATTGGCCTTGGATATCGCCCCAAGCTTGCTGGAATCGCGACCGCGCACCTGAAGACACCCCTCGCCACGTGCGCCCCGGCCGTGATGCTTTAGAGCCGCGCTTATGCACAATCTGCTCGACCGCCTCCAAAGCGGCTACGGAATCGGACTCAATGACCGCCTTGCGCGCGCCCACCTTGAGCAGGTATTTCAGCGCGAGCGTCAGTGCTTCGAGTTCGAGCTCATCCGTGCTCGCCTTGGTTTCTCGAGTCCGTAACCGGTAGTCGCCGTTGCCAGCAACGAAGCACATCGACCCCTTGAATACGGTATCCGAGGAAGCATCGGTGGCTATGCGCACCACGTCGCCCTCGGCCCACGAGGAGGCGCGCGAGAAGTTCGGCCACCAGTGTGCTTTCGGCGTCTCTACCTGTGCCGCTTGCTTCTTTTTCGGCGCCTCACCCATCTTGCGCGCCTTGCGAGCGGTCAGGCCGGCTTGTTTTCTGCGCACGGAGCTCGCGCTTTTCGAAGCCCTATTTTCTCCCGCAAAGCTTCCCGTCACCGTGAAACCGTCAGCCGTGAGTGCCGCTCGCAACGCATTCTGCCTGCGACCAGTGACAATCCACACTCGTCCGTCGAGTCCCTTGAGCGCGCGTTTGACCTCGCGCACGGCGATATCGACGATATCGCCCTTCTTCGTTTGGCCGCGGCGCACAAAACGCGTCTGCTTGGTATTGACCGCGATGACCCAGCCTTCGATGGTGCCGTTGGGGGCGGAATCCCAACGCTCGTCCCAGAGCGCGACCGCAACATGGATTGGTGCCGAGACCATATCCGAGGTGATCTTGCGGGTGCCGTAGGTGCGCGATTGCGTACCGGTTAGTTCTGAGAGCTCGATGGGTTCCATTATCTCTAGTAAAGCACGGTTAACCGCGCTGCTGAATTATCCCCCACACCGCCGCTGTGAACTACTTCTCCTTAGGTCGAATGTGATCGAGCCGATCTGAGCACAACCCGCCCTCAAATCAGCCTCAACGCCCTCAAATCGGCCCGATCACCTTGGACCTAAAGTTCCGCCCCTCACTCAAGGTCCTCGGAAATTCACCTTCCTGAGCCTCATGAAGCGCGCCCCGCCCCGCCAGCCGAGAAGATGAAACCATGATTACAGATCACTTCATCAACCTTCGTTACGCCGGAGCCGAAAGTCCGCACCGTTTAGCCCTCCAGCGCGGTGAGCTCACCCAGATAGCGCCCTGGATCGCCGTTCCCACAGCCACCTGGAGGCAATGGGTGCGCCATAAACAACAATTCGCCAAAGTAGTCGCTGCCGGGTGGAGCACCCACCGCGCCGTCCTCATCGGTAAATCGGCCGCGCGGTTGTGGGGAATGTGGGTAATTTCTACGGCAGGGGAGGAGGTGGAGTTAGCGGTGCCTTCGGGAAGCGTGCCCCCACGCAGGCTCACCCCGAAAGGCTACCGGTACCGCCGAGTAAAGTCCCTTCAAGAATCCATGGTGTCGATAGCGGGTGTGCGCGCCACGAATCCTGCCCGCACCTGCCTTGAAATCGCCCGGCTACACGGCTTCTCGGATGGCCTGGTAGCTACCGATTCTGCCCTCGGCCAACACGACGTCACCACATACGACCTGCGCGAAGAGCTTGCAAAGATGCAGCGCACGAAGGGACAAGCAGCCATGCGTAAGGTTATCGAGCACGCGTATGGCGGATCGGAATCGCCCTATGAGTCCTATCTGCGAGCCCTCATTATTGAGCGTTTCCCGCAGGTGAAAATTGAGCCGCAGAAACCGCTGCTCGGGAAATATCGGGCAGATCTCTGTCTCGATTGCTGGCTGGTACTCGAGGTCGATGGCGATGCCAAGTATGACGGCACCTATGGCGAGGCACCCGCCCACGTGGTCAAGCAGCAGATAAAGAGGCAGCGAGCGCTAGAAAACCGCGGATACGTGGTGCTGCGCTTTGGCCCCAGCGATATGAAAGCGCCGGACGAGGCTTTGCGGATAATCGCCAGCCACCTGGGAAAACGAACGAGAAAAGTAGCCTAGATCACCCCCGAGCCACCCCACAACGCATAAAAGTTGTTGAACAAAAGGCATAGCAACCTTTAAGATGATGCGCATCACAAACTAATGCGACCTGCATCACGAAAGGTGAAATCTAGTGAGTGCTGAGACATCACACGCCACTCCGGCGCAGGCGGGGGACAAGACCCCGCCCAAAGGCCTCGGCGCCATGGCCGGTGCCATGTTCCTCATGGCCACCTCCGCCATCGGTCCGGGATTTTTGACCCAGACCTCGGTTTTTACTGTGCAGATGGGGGCTTCTTTCGCGTTTGCGATTATGCTTTCCATCCTCGTTGACATTGCCATCCAGCTCAATGTGTGGCGAGTGCTGTGTGTAAGCGGCATGCGCGCAAATACCTTGGGTAATACAGTACTTCCTGGCTTGGGCTGGGTTCTTGCCGTATTCGTCTTTATCGGCGGCGCGGTCTTCAATATTGGCAATATCGCCGGTTCGGGCCTCGGTATCAACGCGATGCTGGGCATCGATGCGCGCATCGGCGGCGTCATCGCCGCAGCTATCGCCGTCTTTATCTTCCTCTCCCGCAAAGCCGGCATGGCACTTGACCGCCTTGTTGCCGTGCTCGGTGCGGTCATGATCCTGCTCATGCTCTACGTCGCGGTGGTCAGCCAACCACCGGTAGGTGAAGCGCTGAAGAATACCGTCGCGCCGGGCGAGATTGACTTCTTCGTCATTACCACCATCATCGGTGGCACCGTCGGCGGCTATATCACTTTTGCCGGCGCGCACCGACTCATCGATTCTGGCCACACCGGCGTGGAAAACGTCAAGAACATTACCTATACCTCGGTCAGCGGCATCGTGGTAACCGGCATCATGCGCATGCTCCTCTTCCTGGCGGTGCTCGGCGTGGTAGCTACTGGGGTGGCGCTCTCGGATGACAACACCGCGGCCGATGCGTTCTACAATGCCGCCGGCGAGTTCGGCCTGCGTGCCTTCGGCGTAGTCCTCTTCGCTGCCGGCTTGTCCTCCGTTATCGGTGCCGCCTATACCTCGGTGTCCTTCGTGACCTCCCAGGAAACCTCGACGCGCACCCGCAATATCCTCACCATCGTCTTCATTGTGGTGTGCACGGTGGTCTTCGTAGCCATTAACTCCGCTCCGCAGAAGCTGCTCATCTTCGCTGGTGCCATCAACGGCCTTATCTTGCCCATCGGCTTTGCCCTCGTGATGTGGGTGGCCTGGCGCCGCCGCGACCTCCTGCAGGGCTATAAGTATCCTAAGTGGTTGCTGATTATCGGCGCCCTGGCATGGGTACTCACCATCTTCATCGGCTTCAAGGCTTTCTCGGGCATCACCGAGCTGTGGGCATAATGCAGATCCCAGAGCAAGTGCGCGAGTATGCGCGGACCCATGACATGGCCACCACCGCCGGGCATGCCCGCGGTTTCATGCAGGCTAACCTGCTGGCCGTGCCGCAGGAATACGCCTTTGACTTCTTGCTCTTTGCCCAGCGCAATCCCAAGCCATGCCCGATTGTGGGCGTGCTGGAAGCCGGTCAGTACTCCTCCGAGTTGCTGCCGGGTGGGGACATCCGCACCGATATTCCGGCCTACCGTGTCTTTGAAAACGGCGAGCATACAGCCACGCTTGCCGACGCCACCTCGTACTACACCCCAGACATGGTCAGCTTCCTTATTGGTTGCTCTTTTACCTTTGAGACTGCGCTGCAGGATAACGGCATTGAGGTCGCGCACATTGCTCAGCAGTGCAACGTGCCGATGTTTAAAACCACGATTCCCACCACCCCGGCCGGTGTCTTTTCCGGCCCCATGGTGGTCTCCATGCGTCCGATTCCGGCCGCGCAGGTCTCCGATGCCGTGCGGATTACCTCCCGTTACCCATCGGTTCACGGCGCCCCGGTCCATGTGGGTGACCCGGCGGCCATTGGCATTGAGGATCTATCCCGCCCCGACTTTGGCGATCCGGGCGAAGTGCCAGAGGGCTGCTTGCCGGTCTTTTGGGCCTGTGGTGTGACCCCGCAGGCCATCGTGATGGAATCTAAGCCGCGTTTAGCTATTACGCACGCACCGGGCCAGATGCTCGTGACCAACGCCCGCGATCAAGATTTTCTCATTCCTTAATCGTCCAGCACGGCGAGGATCTTCTCGCAGGTATTCATGAGGCTGTCATGCGCAAGCGTGGCGGCCTCAAGGCGTTTTCCATCCGCGATGAGCGTGGCCAAGGTGATATTTCCTTGAATGTGGTCCGCATGCAGCTGCGGGTAGCGCGGGATTGCTAGCAAGAAGGTGAGCCGCATGCGGGCGAGCAGGTTTTCCATCTGCTCATTCAAGGTAGGGGAGCCTAGCGCGGCCACCAGTGTGCGGTGGAAGCGTTGGTTGATAGCGGAGACTTCTTGGTGCTCGCCGCGTGCCGCGTAGTCGAAGGCGGAGGAGGTGAGGGTGACGAGCGAGGGGGCGTCGGCAAAAGTGCCCCACCGCACTGCGGCAGGCTCGATGGCCGCGCGAGCGGCAAAGAGGTCACGGATATAATCTGCATCCGGCGTCGCGAGGAAGACGCCGCGATTAGGGATGCGCTCGACAATGCGCTCTGCGGCAAGCCTAGTGAAAGACTCGCGGAGGGTATTGCGCGAGCAGTTAAAGCGTTCGGCTGCCTTGACCTCGCTGAGCTGCTCGCCCGGCTGGAACTCGCCGGAGGAGATGGCCTTGCGCAACTCGGAGGCGACAGACTGGGAAAGCATGACCACAACTGTACTAAAAAGTTATGCACCTCACATTGAAATGAGGTGCATAACGATGGCGCGAGCGCTAATCGATGGTCGCGATGACCTTGGAGGAATCCAGACGGTCACCTTCTGCGACCAGGAGCTTGATGGTACCGCCGCGCGGAGCCTTGATGGCCGATTCCATCTTCATGGCCTCGACGGTGGCGATGGCATCGCCCTCGGCCACGGTATCGCCGTCCGCAACGTTCCAGGCCACGAGGTTGGCCTCGAACGGGGAAGTAACCGCGTTGTCATCGGTGGACTGCGCTCCGGCCGAAGACGGCGCGGTGGAGGCAGAACCACCGGCCGAGGCGGCGCCCGGCGCGGCGAGGAAGTCCACGGGCACGCCGACGTTGACCAGCTTGCCGTCGATTTCTACGGCCACAGTGCGGCGCTGGGTGTAGATGGCCTCGACCTTTTCCACCTGGTTGGCGGCAGACGGGCGGTAGTTGTGATCCACCCAGTCAGTAAATACGCCGATCTCGGAGGCACCGGCGGCAGCGGCATCGTCTGCTGGGGCGGCGGTGCCGATGAGTGCAGGCTCATCCATCATGTCGCGGTGGAACGGCAGCACGGTGCGCACGCCGGTGACGGTGAACTCCCGCAGAGCAAAGCGGGCGCGGGCCAGGGCGATCTCGCGGGTCGGGCCCCACACCACCAGCTTGGCAATCAGGGAGTCATAGTACGGCGGGATGATAGAGCCAGAGCGCACCGCGGAATCCACGCGGATGCCCGGGCCGGTGGGCGGCTCAAAGGAGACGATGGTGCCGGGGCACGGGGCGAAGCCATTGAGGATGTCCTCGGCATTGATGCGGAACTCAAAAGCGTGACCCTGGGACTGCGGATCCTCATCAAAGGACAGCGGTTCGCCGGCCGCGATGCGGAATTGCTCGGCGATGATATCGGTGCCGGTGACTACCTCGGTAACTGGGTGCTCGACCTGGACGCGGGTATTGACCTCGAGGAAGGAAATGGTGCCGTCCTCGGAAACGATGTATTCCACGGTGCCGGCGCCGGTGTAGCCCACCTTGGAGCAAATGGAGCGGGCGCCTTCGATGATGCCGTTGCGTTGGGCGTCGGAAAGCGCGGGCGCCGGGGCCTCCTCAATGAGCTTTTGGAAGCGACGCTGGGTGGAGCAATCGCGGGTGCCGAGAACGCGCACATTGCCGTGCGTATCGGCCAGCACCTGGGCCTCGACGTGGCGCGGGTGGGTGAGGAACTTCTCCACGTAGCACTCCGCGCGGCCGAAAGCCTCCATGGCCTCGCGCCCGGCGGAGTTGAACGCGCCCTCAATCTCTTCCATATTGTCCACGACCTTCAAGCCGCGTCCGCCGCCGCCATAAGCGGCCTTGATGGCAATGGGCAGGCCGTGCTCTTCGGCAAAGGCGCGGGCCTCCTGCCAGTCATCGATGGGATCGGAGGTACCCGGTGCCAGCGGCGCGCCGACCTCCTCGGCCACGCGGCGCGCTGCAATCTTGTCACCGAGCAACTCGATGGACTCCGGGGAAGGGCCAATCCAGATCATGCCGGCCTCGGTAACTGTGCGGGCAAAGTCGGCGTTCTCGGACAAGAAGCCGTAGCCCGGGTGGATGGCATCGGCGCCGGCGCGCACCGCGATATCGAGCAGCGCGGGCACGTTCATGTAGGTATCGGCCGCAGTATTGCCCGGCAGCGCATAGGCTTCATCCGCTACCTGGGTATGCAGGGCACCAGCATCCGCTTCGGAGTAAATGGCGATGGACTTAATGCCCAGGTCGCGGGCGACGCGGGCGATACGCACGGCAATCTCGCCGCGGTTAGCAATGAGGACGGTCTTAATCTGCATTCTGTTCTCCAGTGTTCAAGGCTTGGGGTGCTACGAGTTCAAAATTCACGTGTGCGCCGGGTGGCAGCTGCGCGGCGATATCAATGTCTTCTTCCAATACGGTGGCGATGACCGGGTAACCGCCGGTCACGGCATGATCACGGAGGAAGACCACGGGCTTGCCATTGGGTGGGATTTGGATGGAGCCGGCGACCATGCCCTCGGAGGGGAGCTCGCCGTCTTTAACGCGTTCAATTGGTTCTTCGCCATCGAGGCGCAGGCCCACGCGGTTGGAATCCGAGGTGACGGTCCACTCGGTATCCAGGAAGGCGGAAACATTATCGCCAAACCAGTCATCGCGCGGTCCGAGCACGCAGCGCAAGGTGGCGCGGGTTTTGCCATCGGAGCTTTCACGCACGCGCAGTGGGTTAACCAGCTGGGCGTCGGTCATGCCGGTAGAGCGCGGCAGCACGCCGATGACATCGCCGGTGGTGACCGGGTCCGGGCCAAGGCCAGAAAGGACGTCGGTGGCCGCCGAGCCGAGCTCGGATTCGGCGATGATGCCGCCGCGGATGGCAACGTAATTGCGCATGCCTACCGTCGCAGGGTCTACCGTGACGGTTTGCCCGGCCGTGACCAGCACGGGGCGAGCAAGGTGAACCGGCATCTCGCCGAGGCGCACACGCGCGGTCGCGCCGGTGACGCAAATGACGGTATCGGTGAGCGCGTGGAGCTTAATGCCGCCGATATTCTCCAGCACTGTTGCCCCGCGCGGGTTGCCCACGGCCACGTTGGCGGTCGCGGCGGCGGCGCGGTCGGCAGCACCGGAGGGGGTCACGCCGAGATCGCCCACACCGGGGCGTCCCAAGTCCTGGTAGAGGGTGAGCAGGCCGGCATCGATAACCTCCATGCGCGGCAAGCGGGCAGGGGCGCGCTTCGAGCGGGCAGAGTGATCAACAAGCTCCGGCAGCTTATCCACGCTGCGATAGCGCACGCGGTCGCCCGGCTGTACCAGTGCCGGCGGGTTGGCATTGGAATCCCACATCGGCGTATTGGTGGTACCCAAAAGCTGCCAGCCGCCCGGGGAAACGCGCGGGTACACCGCGGAAAATTCGCCCGCAATGCCTACGGCACCGGCCGGCACCGCGGTACGGGGACTGGAGCGGCGGGGCACAGCACGCGCCTGGGAGGGATCCGACGGCGCACAGTAGGTAAAGCCCGGGGCAAAGCCACCGAATGCCGCGGTCCACTCGGTAGAGGTATGCCAGTCAATGAGCGCCTCGCGCGAAAGCCCCAGCAGGTCTGCGGCCTCGTCCACATCCTCGCCGTCATAGAGCACATCGATTTCTACCGTTCGGGCCTCCGCGGCCGTCGCGGCGGCAGGGGAGAAGTCCTGCAGGAATTCGGCCGCATCGCGCGCCGAATCCGGCGCTTCAAACGTCAGCAGCAGGGTGGTGGCGGCCGCGATGCAGTCCACCTGATTCTTCAAAGGCTTGGCAGAAAGCGCCGCGTGCCAATCCATGACCTGGTTCAATCCATCCAGGTCAATGAGCAACGCACGCGTGCCCACAAAATTGATATGCATTAGATAAAGCTCCGAATCTCGATGCCTTCTTCCCGCAGGCGCTCAACCACGCCGCGCAGCAGCTTCACCGCGCCGGGCGAATCACCGTGGGTGCATACGGATTGCGCATCCACCTCGAGCTTCGTGCCATCCACGGCCGTAATCGAGCCGGTCTGCGCCACCTCAAGTACTCGCTGCACCACCTCATCGGCGCTGCCCAGCACCGCATTGGCCTCCTTGCGCGAGACCAGCGTGCCATCGGGGTTGTAGTTGCGGTCCGCAAAGGCCTCACGGATGACGTTAAGCCCGCTGCGCTTGGCGACGTCCACCGCTACACCCCCTGGCAGCAACATCACCGGCAAGTCTCCAAAGGCCTTAATGCCCTTGATGACGGCTTCTGCCTGCGCCTCATCTTTCACGATTGCGTTATACATCGCCCCGTGCGGCTTTACATAGGAGACCTTGGTGCCATTGGCGCGGGCCAAAGCGTCGAGAGCGCCAATTTGGTAGGTCACCTCGTCTGCTAGCTCGTCCGGGTTGTAATCGATAAAACGGCGGCCGAAACCTGCGGCGTCGTTATAACCTACGTGTGCGCCTACGGTCACGCCTGCTTCTGCTGCCGCCTTGAGCGTGCCGGCAATCGAGTGTGGGTCGCCCGCATGGAAGCCGGTGGCCACGTTTGCGGAGGACACCATTACCAGCATCGCCGCGTCATCTGCGACCGGATTGCCCGCAGTGGTTTCTCCCAAATCCGCATTGAGATCGATATGGAGCGAGGACATTCAACACCGTCCTTAAGATTGTTGAACAATTCGAATGTCATTAAGTGTAACCCTCGCCACTGCCATTTGTGAAGACGGTTACGTTTCATTTACCCGCGTGTGCACCCCCACCCAGGCACGAGAAACCGCCCCGCCCCGGGTACGAGGTCCGGGAGGAGGCGGCATGGTCTGCTAGAGCCCAAGGGCCCGAAGGTTCTAGCTTGTGAAATCTTTAGCGGCCGTAGTTTTGGACAGCGTAGAGCTTGCCCTCAGAGTTTATGGCAACACCAATGCCGATGATCTTGGCGCGTGGGTCGAGCATGATCTTGCGGTGACCCGGGGATTCGTACCAAAGCTTGACCAGAAGGGCATCGGAGTAGTCGCTCCATGCCTGCAGTACGTTCTCGTCGCCGGCCGGGATATTGGCGGTAGGCGTTGGTGTGGTTGATGATGCTCTGCACGCGATTGGGAACTGGAGCGGTGAGCTTTGCTGCTGTAGCTGGCGTCGCGGGAAGGTTTGGCGTCGGCGCCGGAAGGTTCGCGCCTTTAAAGTTGCCCGAGGAACTTAGCGAGATTTACTAGGTTGCCTAACCTCTCCCTGTTCATTGCTTCTATGAGTGTTTCCTCGTAGCTGTCTCTCGGCCTCGTTGTGTGCTCGGTGAGCGGGTTTTAGAAGGGGATAAGAAAAGCGTCCGGCGATGAATCGCCGAGCGCCACATTGAACGAAGTATTACGCCTTTGCGGGCGTCGCTGTCCCTTGAGAGCCTGGGACAGGAGAAAGGACCGAAGAAATGATCTCGGCCGCTTCCTTGCGGGTTTGTGCGCCATAAAGCTGGTCGCGGAAGTCTTCCTTCATAATGCTGCGCGCCAGCTTGGAGAGCAGCTTGAGGTGTTGCTTGCCGGCATTATCAGGCACAGCGATAAGGAAGGCAAGGTTAGTCGGTTCCTCGCCTTCTCCCCATGTAATACCTTCGGGTAGGCGGGCAAAGACAAGGGTGGGCACTTTCACGCCGGCTGAGCGTGCGTGCGGAATGGCCACGCCGTGACCCACACCAGTGGAACGGGTAGATTCGCGCTTCAACGCGGCGCTGGCGACCGCTTCCGCATCAGACATACGCGATGAGGTGAGCTTCACCATAGAGCGAATGACCTCTTCGCTAGAAGAACCCAGATTTTTATCGAGGCTAATCGTATCGACAGCAACAAGCGGCTTATCCTTGCGCTGCGTCAATCCCACTAGCAGGAGAATAAGGCCAGCACAGACGGCGATGCCGGCAAGCATGGCGATAAAGAAGCCAACGACGTTATCTACCGCGCCGAGCACCGCGACGATCGGGCCGCCGTGCATGACGTGGTCTTGTGCACCAAATAGACCGGCGAGCGCACCAGCTACGGCGCCACCGGCAACGTTGGCAGGGATAACCTGTAGCGGGCGTGCGGCCGCGAGCGGGATGGCGCCCTCGGTGATGCCGAAAAATCCCATGAACAATGCGGCGATGCCCGCATCATTTTCGGCCTTGGTAAACCACCGGCGGCGCAGGAGCGTAGCTACGCCCACGGCGAGGGGAGGTACGGCAATCGCGCATGCTGCCATGCCCATGGGTCCCGCATTGCCGGCCGCGATCATGCCGCCGCCAAAGAGGAAGGCTGTTTTATTAAAGGGACCACCCATATCGAAGGCGATCATGGCGCCTAGGATAAGGCCCAGCACGATGACGGAGGAGCCCTGCATTCCAGAGAGATGGTTGGTCATTGCCTCGAACGCGGCCGAGACCGGTGCGCCAATGAGCAAGATGAAGACGAGCCCTACGATGAGCGTGGTGAAAATCGGGATGACGATGATGGGCCAAATCGGTGCGATGAACTTGTGTACCGGAATCTTTTTAATGGCAAGAGCCACGTAACCGGACAAAATACCGGTGACAATGCCGCCCAAGAATCCGGCACCTGCCTCAGAACCGTAAAGCGAGCCGGTGGTGGCGATGAGTCCGGTAATAAGGCCAGGGGCAAGGCCCGGGCGATCCGCGATGCCCACCGCAATGTAGCCAGAAAGCACCGGGACCATCAGCGAAAACGCCAGGGCGCCGAGTTCATTGACCGTGTTCCAGAAGCTATCCTCTGGAATCGCCATGCCCTCAGGCGTGGGCGTGCCGCCGATAGAGAGGGCGGCCGCGATGAGCAGACCACCGGTTACCACGAACGGGATCATGTGCGAGACGCCGTTCATCAGCGCTTTGTACAAGGTCTGGCCAATACTATTTTTACGGGGCGCTTCTTCTTCCTGACTGTCTGCGGATCCTTCCCAGCGCGTGGCGCTTAAGGATCTGCTGAGCAGTTCCTTCGGGTGTTTGATGGCCTCGTCAACACCGGTGGCCTCGAGGCGTTTCCCATGGAAGCGGTCTTTGGAAATTACAGTATCGGCACCGATGACAATGGCATCAGCGTCTTCGATATCTTGCTTGCTAAAAGTTCCCTCTACGCCGATGGAACCGTGAGTTTCAATCTTGATACGGTAGCCCAATTCTTGGGCTGCGGCCTCGAGGTTTTCGGCCGCCATGTAGGTATGTGCGATGCCCGTCGGACACGCCGTGATGGCGAGGATGAGGGGCGATGACTCTGAAGTGCTCATGACTCTCATTAAACGGCAAACGTTTGCGCTGGCACAAGAGGCAGTGATCCACTTCTTGGACTGTACGCTGGAAGCACTCCACTACAGAAAGGGAACGCTCGCCTGTGAGTAAAGCATCGCCGGATAATATCTTGCTCTACCTGCCGCAAAAGCAGGAGGAACAGGTGTGCGAAATCTTTGCCGGCCTTGCAGAGCGCGGCTTTCCCGTCCAGCAGCAACGTCCGCACATCACCGTGACCTTTTCGCCGCGTATGCAGCCGGAAGTGGTGGACTTGGCGGCCCAGCTGCTGCCGGCCGTCATCCCCGCGGATTTTCGCCGGGTAGGAAACGTCATTTTTGGTACCAAGCGTAAACAGACGGTGGCCTGGCTGCTGGAGACTACCGACGAGTTAGAGATTGCCGCGCGAAAAATCAGCGCCGCAAACCCGGACGGGCGCGGGCCGCGCTGGACTCCGCACCTGACCATGGGTTTGCGCCTGCCGCGTGAAGAAGTCCCCGGCTATATCCAAGCGATGGACGAGCTCACCTCAGCTCACTTCAAGGAACTTACGGCCGTTGAGGCTGCCTATTGGCGGCCTCGCACGCAGGAAAAGACTCTGCTAGCAGGGGCTTAGAGCAAGGCCTGCAGGGTGCGGGCAACGCGCAGAACGGTCAGGTCCTCGCCCGGCTTGCCGACGATCTGTACCGCATCACCCACGCCTTCTTCCTCTTCGCCGCGCAGCGGCACGGTAATGGCCGGCCAGCCGAGCACATTGAAAGGCTCGGTCCACCGGCGCAGGCTCGCAGCCGATTCCGCGGTATTATCCGGGGTGATATCGGACCACTTGAGGGGGCCGGAATCGAGGGTAGGGGTGAGGATAATGGGGGCGTCGGCAAGCATAGCAAGGGCGTCTTCGCGCAGCTTCTCTACGCCCCGTGCGGCCGCGTCGTAGTCTTCCTGGCTGATTTCTTCCCCGCCCAGTACGCGCTGCAGGATCACGTCCTGGTACCTATCGCGCTGATCTAGCAACGGCCGGTGGACGTCATAGACCTCCTTCAAACGCATCGGCTCGTAGAGCTCGGCCGTGGCGGCGATGGTGTCTTCCAAGTCCGCACCTTCGGTGAGCTCAAAGTCTGATCGTTCCAGCGCCGCTAGCAGTTCAGCGAAACGCTCGCCCTTGGCCTTAAGGGCCGTGACATCAACAGCAGAAACGTCCTGCGCCGCGGCCGGCTCCTCATCCGCAGTGGCAATAAAAGCCTGCTCAATCAGGTCAATCGAGCTGGCAAAGAAACCAATGCAATCAAAGCTCGGGGCGAAGGGGAAGACACCTTCGACCGGAATCACCCCAAAGGTGGGCTTGAACCCCAGCACACCCTGGCATGCGGCCGGCACGCGCACCGAGCCGGCACTATCGGAGCCCACCGTAAGCTGCAGCGCTCCGCAAGCCACCAGCGCCGCCGAACCTGAGCTCGATCCGCCGCCGCACACCTCCGGATCGCGCGGGTTGATCACGCGACCATAAGCCGAGGCATCGCCCAAAATGCCATAGGAAAACTCCTGCAGGTTTGCCTTCGCCACCGGCAGCGCACCCTTCGCCCTCAAGCGCTGCACCACTGGCGCATCCTTGACCAGAGTGCATCCCACATTCACCTCGGTGCCGCAGGTAGTCGACACCCCAGCAACATCCACGATGTCCTTGAACGCCACCGGCTGTCCCTTAAGCGTGGGCGATTCCTTCACCGCCTGCTCATCAAACGGGATGACGGCGATGACCGCATTAAAATCCTGCTGGGCGCTGTGCAGGCGATCAGAAACAGTAGGCATAACTGGGAGCTAAGTCCTTTCAGCATCGAAGACTAGCGATGCTAGCGAGGTAGATAGAATATGCGGATGTTACTACCGTACATCAGGAATCGGTGAACAATTTCCTGTTTTCAGGCAAAGCACCGCCTGCGCGGTGTTACTTAGCAAAAATCCCCAGCGCATCCCACGCCAGCCAGCCTCCTTCGCGGAGGGTGAAGACCAGCTGGTTCTCTCCGTCCTTCAGGGTATCTTCGGCGAGATCAAACTCGATTGCTGCGGGGCGCAGCGGGGTCGGGTCCCCGCTGGCATCGCCTTGGCGCGAACCTTGCGTTGCGCCCTGTGGGAGCTCTATTTGCTTATGAAAGTCATTAATCGTGACGTCGAGAATGCCGCCGAGCTTGGTGGTATCAATGAGCCACAGTGCCAGAGCTGTCTTCCCAGTGGGCTTATCCAAGTTCACCGTCCACTTCAGCGTGTAGGCCTTGCTTCCCGCCCACTTATCGCCGGGGCCGGGGAGGAGATAGGGGACGTCGGCAGGCTTAGCATCCGGTCCAACGGTGATTGTCTGGTCTGGGTGCGCGGTTACGATCTTCTTATAGTCCTTGGGAGAATACTGAAACTCTGTGCCTTTTCGGTCAAAGGAACCAATCGTAGCTAGCGCTGTGCCAGCAGTGGCCGAAGGCAGGGAGGTAGACGTCGCCTTGCCAGAAGGAGAGGACTCAGCACCGGCAGCATCAACCACCTTGACATAATAAGACCATTTTTCACCGGCAACATCGCGTCGCGAGTGGCGGAAGAAGGGGAAGATGGTTTTGCCCAGCAGCACGTCTACACCATTGGGATCAGTGCCGATGACGCGGTAGTGATCCAAAACGACGTCCCAGGAGGCAGGCTCCCAGGTGACGTAGTTTTCCATGAGCTGCGGCTCTGCCTGAATGCCGGTTACGGCCGGAGGAGCAGCAACCGCACTAGGAGCTGGGGTAGAGGAATCCTGGTCAGAAGAGTTCTTGTGGGAAGAACCGTGGCGAGAAGAAGAGGAAAGCGAGCTAAAAAGTCCCATGATGAATTGTCCTTTCGGGGTTTAGAGGGAGCGCAGCGTGTGCTCGCCGGCATTGGTGCGGAAGGAGAAAGCAGTCTCACGTGGGGCAGTATCATCACGCTCGATCCAAGGCACGACAACGAATTCGGAATCGAGGTGCTCGCGGGTGGCGCGCACCTTGATGTAGCCACGGCGCTTATCCATGGCCTTCACATATGGCTTTTCCAGCCACTCGGTGCTCTTGGAACCAGCGAAGCCATCGCCATCGGAAGCAATGGAGGTAGCGACCAATTCCACGCCGACGGGCTTGCCGGATTCGGATTGGATTTCGGCAGCGCAGTGTTGGTGAATATCGCCGGTGAAGACAACGGGATCGCTGACCTTGGATAAGGACTCGATAAGGCGACGGCGGGCTGCTGGGAATCCATCCCACTGGTCGGTGCTATCGGCGATCGGAACGACGACCACGCTATTGACCACCACGTTCCACTGTGCCGGGGAAGTGGCGAGCTTATCGTTAAGCCACTGCTCCTGCTCCGCGCCCAAGATGCTGGCATCCTCTGCGGATTCCTCGCGGTATTGGCGGGTATCGACCAGATTGAAACGCAATAGCGTGCCCACGTCGAAAGAATCGTAGATGCGGTTATTGGGGCCATCGGGAAGCGCGGGCGGGGCAACCGGCAGATTCTCGTAGAAGGCCCGGTAAGCAGCCGCGCGCTGGTAAAGGAAGTGCTCGGCCTTGGTGCCAATCTCGGACCAATTACCGGCGTAGTTATTTTCTACTTCGTGGTCATCCCACACAATCGCCATTGCGGCGCGTGCGTGAGCAGCCTGCAGGTGCTCATCGGATTTGAAGAGCGAGTAGCGCAGGCGATACTGCTCCAGAGTTTCCACCTTTGACTTGAAAACATCGGGCACACTTGCGCCTTGGCGCCAGAGATTATCGCCTTCCACAATGCCGTATTCGTAGATGTAATCACCCACGAAAATCGTCATATCCAGGTCCGGTTCCTGCGCAATGTGCTTCCACGGGGTGAAATAGCCGTGGTACCACGCCTGGCAGGAAGCTACGGTGAAGGTGAAATTATCCACCTTTGCGTCGGGCGCGGGCAGAGTCTTAAACCGACCTACTGGGCTCACCTTGCCATGCACGCGGAAGCGGTAAAAGTATTCAGTGGCGGGCTCCAGCCCAGTCACCTGCGGGTGCACCGAGTGCGCCAGCTCGCGTTGGGCTAGTGCTTCGCCTTGCTTGACGACGTCCCCAAACCCCTCATCCTTCGCAACTTCCCAACCCACGCGAACATCGCCGCCGGTCATTCCACCGTGGCCATCCTCGGCCAGCGGTTCAGGGGCCAGGCGCGTCCACAAGATCATCGAATCGTGCCGCGGCGTGCCCGCTGCTACGCCCAAGCCAAAAAGCTCCGAGTCCTGCGGCAGTTCACCACCTTGCGACGATCCCCATGAACTCAGACTCGACTGCGCACCCGCCTGCGCAGGCGCATTAATTCCCGCAGCCACCGCCGCGGCCGAAATACCAGCAATCTGCAGGAAATTACGACGATTAAAAGAAGGACGACTATTTGAATCAGACATACAAAGCTCCGTTAAAAGGTCTATAAGGAACTTTTCCAGCCTAAATAGCCGCAGTGAATCGCCGGTTAAATCAGCATGAAATCTACGGATTCCAAGGATCATTCTCGCGGCAGTATTCAGCCGAATGCTCAGCCTGACAGTCAAACCACCACTTCTGGTTTTCAGCCCGCATCTGCTCGACCTCAGCAGATCGAGTCATGTACGCAGGGATGCTGGGATCATAATCAGAATCACCGGTCCCGCTGCCCATGGGTGAGGAACACTGAGATGGATTGGAGACGTAATGATCCGTTTGCGGGCACCGGTAGGGGTACTTTGCCATCTGCTCGTCGTGGAGGTTCTGACATTCTTGAGCCCAGCGGATAGTTCCATCGCTGTACAAGCCGTTGGTGGTCCAGCTACCACCGCCATAGACACACTCGGTAAGGGTGGGTTCTGCTGTGGATTCGGCAGTGTTCGTTAGGGGAGCGTCGGTAGGCGAAGGCTCAGCTTCCACTGTCGGTTGTGGCTCCGAAGAAGACGTTTCCGGCGCAGAGCTTGTGGAACTAGAGCTGATAGTTGAATTATCGGCCGTGCTGGAGGTGCTAGGCGTCGTCGTTTCTTCCGTCTGTGACTCCGGAGAGGAACAAGAGGCCAAAGAAAGCATCAACGTTGCGACAGCGACTATGTAGGAGAGAATCTTCATAATCTATGGATAGTAGACAATGAGAAAATAGCTGGTGGCGCTAAGTAGGGTGTCCTGCGCAACACCAAGGAAGTTGAGGCATGCTCCCCACTATGGAGCGCCGGATTCATCAACTACATTTGAAGCCATGACTTCCACCACCTCCGAGCCGCCAAAGCTCCAGCCCAGCTCCTATATTCCATTGATGTTTGCACTGCTTACGGCAGTGTTTGCCTTCCAGCTCAATGCGTCGATGCTCTCGCCTGCCTTGGCGACGATGGAGGATGAGCTGGGCGCCACCACCGCACAGATCGGCCTAACCCAGACGGCCTTCTTTACGGCTGCGGCATTGTTCTCGCTCTTCCTACCGCGCTGGGGCGACCTTATCGGCCGCAGGAAGGTCCTTGTCGGCATGATGGCGGTTGCTGCGCTGGGCTGCGTGGCTTCGGCCATCGCACCGAATGTCGCCGTGCTGCTTATCGGCCGCATCATCCAGGGCGTGGCAGGGCCGACCGTCCCGCTCTGCCTCATCATGCTGCGCCAGCAGGTGCTCAATGAGAAGCAGTATGCACTGCTGCTGGGCATTGTGACCTCGGTAAACGGTGGCATTGCTGGCGTGGATGCTCTGGCTGGCGGTTGGCTGGCAGGCAACTTTGGCTACCGCTCGGTCTTTTGGACCATGGCAGTACTATGCGTCATCGCGGTAGTAGCAGTCCAGGTATTTACCAAGGAATCCACAGCCACCGAAACCCCGCGCATGGACTGGGCGGGCGTGCTGCCCCTGGCCGTGGCGCTGGGTTGCGTTCTCACCGCATTCAACGAGGCCGGCAAGCTTGCCCAGGCCAATTGGTTCCTCGTCATTATCCTTCTTCTCATCGGTGCCGCCGGCTTCTGGGCCTTCTGGAATGTGGAGAAGAAGGTCGCCGACCCGCTCGTGCCGGTGGCTTACCTCAAGCAGCGCCGCACGTGGGCACTGCTTTCTACCACGCTGCTCACCATGACCGGCGTCTTTGCCGTAATGAATGGCCTCATTCCGAACCTCGGCCAAGACGCAGACGCCGGTGCCGGCATTTCGGCCAGCACCATTTCTTGGGTCACGCTTACCCCGTACGCCCTCGCCGGCCTGGTCTTCGGCCCGATTGCCGGTTGGATGGCCTCCAAGCTGGGCTATAAGTACGTCCTGCAAACCGGCCTCATCGGCACCGTCGTCGGCCTGATTATTTCTATCTTCGTGGTCGGCGCCCCGAACGCATGGACCTTGCTCTTCGTTTCCATTTTCTTGGGCGTAACCTACGCCGGCATTGCCAATATCATGCTTAATGGCTTAGGGATCGTGCTTTCGCCGGCCGATAACCAGGGCTACCTGCCCGGTATGAACGCCGGCGCCTTCAACCTAGGCGCGGGACTGTCCTTTGCCGTGCTCTTTGCGGTGTCTGGTTCCTTCGAGCACGGTTACCGCGCGGGCATGATCGCCGGCGTCATCATCTTGCTTGCGGCCCTTGCCCTGTCCTTCCTCATTCCTCGCCCGGAGTCCATCGATGACACCGTGGCGGCCGTCAACGCCCGAAAGTAGGCTCGTGGCATGACGCGAAAAATCATTTTGGACTGCGACCCCGGCCACGATGATGCGGTGGCCCTGCTCCTAGCTCTGGGCAGCCCCACCATTGACTTACTGGGCATTACCACCGTCGGCGGCAACCAGACCTTGGATAAGGTCTCTCACAACGCCCTGGTGGTCCAGGAAATCGCTGGGCATCCTGATGTTCCGGTTTATGCCGGCTGCGATCGCCCGCTCGTGCGCCCGGTCGAGGTCGCCGAGGCCATCCACGGCTTCACCGGCATGGACGTCGAGGGCTTCCAACTTCCGGAGCCAAGCACCGCGCTTGCCGACGTCCACGCTATCGACTTCATCATCGACACCGTCATGTCCCATGAGCCCGGCACCATCACCCTGGTTCCCACCGGCCCGCTTACCAATATCGCGATGGCCGCGCGCAAGGAGCCGCGCATCGTCGAGCGCGTCAAGGAAGTCGTCCTCATGGGCGGCGGTTACCACGAGGGCAATTGGTCCCCGGTTGCCGAATTCAATATCAAGATCGATCCCGAGGCCGCCCACATCGTCTTCGAAGAGCCCTGGCCCGTCACCATGGTGGGCCTCGATCTCACTCACCAGGCGCTTGCCACCCCGGAGGTCGAAGCCGAGATCAAAGCGCTAAATACTCCTGTCTCCGAGTTCGTCGTCGGTCTCTTCGGTTTCTTCCGCAAGGCCTACCAGGCCAACCAGGGATTTGATAACCCACCGGTCCATGACCCGTGCACCATCGCCTACCTCATCGATCCGGACATCGTCCAGACCCGCAAGGCCCCCGTCCACGTTGAGCTCGCCGGCGCACTGACCACCGGCATGACTGTCACCGATCTGCGCGAGCCTGCCGACGCCTCCTGCCACACCCAAGTTGCCACCACCCTCGACCACGCCGGCTTCTGGCGTCTTGTCACCGACGCCCTCAAAAATCTCGGCTAGGTCACTCCCGTATCCCTTGCGGTGCGTCTGGTAGTAAAGGATGCTTGCTTCCAAATGCGGAAACCCACACACAAATATTCGGAAGGGGCTGGCTCCTTCTCGATTACACTTGAGGTTCTCTAATACTGCTCGTTCCTACCAGAACGATAGAAAAGTAGCTCTAGATCTTCCTTAACGGCGGTCGGAGTCTGCATTGGGGTGGTGACGGTGCTGAACGATAGGAAGCTGCAGGGGGTTAGGAACTCCTTGAAGATTTTCGAGCCCTGACCAATTGGGGTAAAAGCGAATAGATATCCTTTTGGAGCCGACCTATGCCAAGCGCGCTCAGCATTTCCGTATCAAAGTCGATTCGATCTTTCTCCTTTAGCTCTTGCTCTATAGGTAACGGTGGGCGTTTTGCCAATGGGGCAAACTTTTCAATTATATTCATTTTATCTTTTTCCGTGAACAGTCGAGGATTGGGAATCCGAAGCGTCTTGCTTAGAGTCGTCATATCTCGGTTGAGGGCACCCTCGCCCCTCGACGTGCTGGTCAACTCCTGCCAAAGCAGTGTAATCACTGAGTTTAAGAGTGCATGCATTAATTCTTTGTCTATATCTTGAGTAGGAGTCAAGACAATGAAACGCTGGCTA
Organism: Corynebacterium sp. ACRPE; assembly: GCF_022347435.1. Taxonomy (NCBI): domain Bacteria; kingdom Bacillati; phylum Actinomycetota; class Actinomycetes; order Mycobacteriales; family Corynebacteriaceae; genus Corynebacterium; species Corynebacterium sp. ACRPE. The sequence goes on from NZ_JAKRNA010000002.1 coordinate 189,144, forward strand.
GCTGGTATAGCCTTTTCACTCGGTCGGTAGACCCCAAAAGTGGCATCTACATTGAGCTGCATCATGAACTCGCCCCAAGGTAGTTTTCCTGGGCTGTACCAGTAAGGTTTATGTGCCTGCAGACTTTCAGGTAGAGGCTTGCCTACATTATTAGTTGCATGCTGGTATTTTTTAATCCAGTCGAGTGCTCCATAGTGGTTCTTTTCTTCAAGCTCGTCAAAAGACAAATGGCAATTAAAAAGGTATATGTTCGTCGGTAAATTGGAGAGGGGGGCGTCTTTTAGAGCTTTCCTTGGGGCATGGAGTAAAGGAACAAGGTAGTCGTCTTCGATGCCTGTTGAGTCGAGCCTCTCTTTTGGGATAAAAAACATTTTATCCCAGCCTGAACGATTACCGCGTCCAAATTTGAAGTATTCGTTAGCTGGCGTCGTAACTTTCTTTATTGCTGGGACGATCTCTGGGTTTATGATTCCAGATGTCCACGAAATTCCGAGGTCGGACATCTGAGTCAACCAATTCTTGTTAACTATAGAATAAGTAATGCCTTCGCAGCTTCGGGCATCTTGGTCTTCTGCAATCAAGAGGTGGTTGGCTATATTGTCAACTCTTGTCGTGGTCCAATCGTCTATGGGCTCGTCGGTAGCCCCGATTATTGTATTCCCTCCTGTGCCAGTTGCCTTCTCTAAAATGAGGATAGTTGTAACTACACTCGCGTTCTTGAACCACCGGCCGTTCGCCGAGAAAAGGATTGCCTTTATGTCGTATTCCTCGAGAAGATAGGTCCTAAACTTCTTTCCCCAGCCAGTGCCCAACCACGAATTAGATGTAATAACACCGATTCTGCCATTTTCGGTGATTAGTGATTTGAGCCCTAGAACAATGTACGAGTAAAGATCGGCTTTTGGCAGTGAAACTTGGTTTAGGCGCGAGAAGCTAGCCATCTTTTCCTGGTCCTGAGTTTCACTTATATTTTCAAACTGTACGAAAGGTAGGTTGGAAACGATAGCCTCAAACTGGGGTAATTCTTTTTCGACTGTATGGCCGCTCACCGGATCGATGAATTTGAACGATTTTGACGGCATCAAATCTGCAACGTCTGCACGGAAAACTTGCTGGACTTCGCCTAAGGCTGAAGGGTTGGCCAATGAGATTCCAGCGAAGCCTAGGGGAACTGAGAATTTATCAGAAGCCCATGTGGTGTTAGTAGCGTCCTTGGCAGTGATGCCGTTTTCTAACTTCAGATTGAAAAGTTCCTTAGCAATGGTGCCCGTACCCGCGCAGGGGTCGATGGCATCTTTGCTAGGGTATCGCACAGTGAGGCCTACAAGTAGCCGAGCAAGAAGTGGGGGAGTCGCGAATTGGCCCCTTGATTTTCCTTGAAGGCTCTCCAGGCCAGAGGCTAGACTCTCTTCGAAGCTGAATGAGCCGCCGGCCTCAGCGGTTACGCCTTTCATCCAAGCTTGAAGCTGTTGAAGCAGGGAAAAAAGATCTTGTGAAACAAGCTCTTGGCCAAGGATTGGCGTGAAAATAGATTTGAAATCGGAGCCTGACGATATTTTCTCGAAGGTAGAAAGGTAGTCCTCGACAGTTGAACCAGCATTCAATTCATCTACCAAAAAAGCATCTTCGGAGATTTGCTTTAGATGGTGGCTAAAAACAATTTTATTTATCCAGTTCACTATCTGGTTTTGGGCCAGAAGTGTCAGGATGTGGTCTTTAGAATTTCTACCTTTGCTTTCTGGCTGTGTGGCTTCAGTCGCCCAGTTGTTGACATGTGCCCAGAAAAACCTATCATTTTCCGCGTGCTTTTTAAGGAGCTGAACCTGGGGTTGAGTTCCGAATTGTAATATTTCTCGGTAGACCGATTTTTTCACGGTTAGCGACGCTTCTACTGCACGGATCTTTCGGCGGCTGACTAGATCGGAAACTGCTGACAAAATTTGACGTAGCAGATCCGACCATTGAGCTCGTGAGCTACGAACCTCTGACCTCTTGACTTTCAGTGGGAGGTGGGCAGAGTACGTTATCTCCCAATTGTCATCGATGCGTTGGTAAAGTACGGCGTCATTTACATTCCAGATTAGGAAAGAATTAGTACTTAGCCTTTCACATTTCTGAATGGCATTCTTAATAGTCTCCTCGTCGTCTACAGGTGTGTCTGGGAACTTCAATTCCCAGCCCATTATCACCTGATGATTTTGGCTTTTTATAAGGACATCAGGAAACAAGGTGGTTTCGCCTGGTCTTCCCTTCAGCCCTTCTTCTCCGGCGGCGCCCCAGATCGGGGAACCCGGACGATTTCGACAGAAGTGGTTTATTTCAGAGATTAGGTCAATCCCCCAAGAACGTTCAGTGTAAGAAAGTTCGTCAAACATCATAGGCCTCGTTTCACTACTAAGTTTTGATCTAATCCAAGCTCATGAAGACGTTCAGTGGTAGCTGTGATTAAATCAATTTTATTTTTTCGGAAGAGTTCAGCGTTGTTATTTTTTTCAATGCCTATGAAATGGCGCTTTTCCAACCCGGCTGCAACAAGAAAAGAGCCGCTGCCAGAGGTATTATCCAAAACAACGTCGCCCTCGTTTGAATATGTCCTAATCAGGTATCTACCCAATGCGACAGGCTTCTGCGCTGGGTGGAAAACCTTTCCTTCTGATTCTGCTGTTTTAAAGTAGACCATATCGGTCGGATAGCGGGTCCCTTCGCTCTTAACTTCGATGGGATTAAAATCACCATAGGCGCCAGAAAGCTGATTCTTGCGAACCCCCTTGTTGTATGGAGTTCCAGCGCCCATCTGTGGGTTATAGGTTGGCTGCTTCCTGTAAAATACGCAGATATCTTCGTGCTTTCGGAGTGGCTGGCGCTTGGCGTTCAGAAAGTTTGTGGATTTGGACTTTTCCCATACAATTTTGTATTTGAAGTTCTTTTCATTAGAGAGAATTAGCTTGGCCGTAAACACGCCCTGTGAGGTCAGGACGATCGCTCCCTCAGGCCGTACGACTCGGTGGTATTGTGTCCATAGTTGTTTTAGATCGATGACGCTATCCCACTTGTTTTGGGTAGTGCCATACGGCAAATCGCATAGAACCATATCTACTGAATGATCGGGTAACTCTTGCATAAGGGCTAAGCAGTCCCCCTCGAGCAGAAAGTCCTTTTTTGGAAGAAGTGTTCTAGCTGGCATAGTTTATACAGTCTAGTGTATGCAAGTCTATTGAAATGAATGACGTGCAAGATTGATGGATGTATGAAGTTAATTTCGGAAGGCCCGATATCCGAAAACTACTCGTTAGGACCAAGATTTTACTTGGTTTAAGGTGGAGGCCTTGGATTATTGGCTAATCAGATCTGTATCCAGAGTTTACTCGGGTTAGTTATTCCTATTTGGGTGGTTAGGTTTTCAACTAGTTTCACTGTATTTTCTCTCGATCTAGGCGCTACCGTTCGTTTTGCTAAATTTTTACTGGACACGAACGCGCCAGCCTAAGGAGCCACCATGAACCAGCACAGTTTCCGCCACATCGTAGTGATGGGAGTATCCGGCTCGGGCAAGACAACGGTGGGGGAGGCGCTGTCGCCTTTGGTAGGTCTGGAGTACCGCGATGGCGATGATATGCATCCGCAGGCCAATATCGACAAGATGGCTGCTGGAATACCGCTCAATGATGCGGACCGGGAGCCGTGGTTGAAGCAGATTGGTCAGTGGCTGGCGGATAGGCCAGAAGGTGCGATGGTGGGCTGCAGTGCGCTGAAGCGCAAGTACCGGGATTTGATTCGCGAGTACTGCCCAGCCGTGGTGTTCGTTCACGTGCACGGCGACTTTGATGTGCTGCATGAGCGGATGCAGCACCGGCCGGGACACTTTATGCCGGCGTCGCTCTTGCAGTCGCAGTTCGATACCTTGGAACCGCTGGAAGAAGACGAAACTGGCCGCGTCTTTGAGGTGACGCGGCCAGTCGAAGGGATTGCCGAAGAGGCTGCTGCTTGGATTAAGGCTGGGGCCTAAAAGAGCGCTGCTACTGCGTAGAGCACCAAGACCAAGGCAAAGCCAATGACGGAAATCAGCATTTGGTTGACCGTCCAGGTCTTCAGTGTGGTGACCGTATCCATGCCCATCAGGCGGCCGACGAGCCAGAAGCCGGAGTCGTTGACGTGAGAACCGAAGACGGAACCGGCGGCGGTGGCCACGACGATGAGGGCGAGCTGTAGCTCATTGAATCCGCCGGCTCCCACGGCGGGAACCATGAGGGCAGCGGCTGTGGTTAGTGCCACGGTGGCCGAACCTTGGGCTAGGCGCAGCGCCACGGCGATGAGGTAGCAGGCAAGGATAACGGGGATACCGAGGCCGGAAAGCGAATCAGCCAGGGCGTCGCCAATGCCGGAGGTACGCAGCACGCCGCCGAACATGCCGCCGGCACCGGTGATGAGCACGACGGAACAGATGGGGCCAAGCGAGGAATCAATGAGCTTTTCCAGCGCGGTCTTGTCCACGCCGCGGCGCGGTCCCAGGACCACGAGCGCGACGAGCACCGTAATAAGTAGCGCGATCGGAGTCTGGCCGAGCATGACAAAGAACCGTACCCACGCGGCGTCGGCATCGATGGTGCCATAGGACGCCAGGGCATTGAGGCCAGTGTTGAAGAAGATGAGCAGCATCGGGATGAGCAGGAGGGAAATCACCGTTGGGGCAGAGGCCGGCTTAAGCGGCTGTTCTTCCTCAGAAAGCACCGGGCCGGCGATGGCATCAGTAACCTTCAGCGGGAATTTCTTGCCGGAGAGCAGGCCGAAGCGGTAGCCGGAAATATACCAGGTAGGCAGCGCAAGCAGCAGGCCGACGAGGAGGACGAGGCCGAGGTCAGCGCCGTAGAACTCGCTCGCCGCTACAGGACCTGGGTGCGGTGGCAGGTACACGTGCATAACAGAAAACGCACCGGCGGCCGGCAGGCCAAAGGCAAGGACGGGGCCGTCCAAGCGGCGCGCTACGGCGAAGATAACCGGCAGCATCACAATCAGGCCGGCGTCGAAGAAGATGGGAAAGCCCATGATCAGCGAAGCCAGGCCGAGTGCAAGGGGTGCTTTGGACTCACCGAAGCGGTGAACCATGGCGTTGGCAAGCGATTTGGCACCACCGGAAGCCTCCACGAGCCGGCCGATCATGGCACCCAGGCCCACCAGCAACGCCACCGAGCCCAGAGTGGAGCTAAAGCTTTCGGTCATGGTGGGCACAATGCCCTCCAGCGGAATGCCCGCAGCCAGCGCCGTAAGCGCCGAGACCACCAGCAGGGTGAGAAAAGCGTGGAGCTTGAAATAGATGACCAGCACCAAAATCACGGCGATGGCGGCCACCGCAATGCCTAGCAGCGGGCCGGTCGACAGGGTGGGTTCCCACGTATCCATAAAGCGGGCTCCTTTTCTAATGCAAACCTTTGAATAACGGAAACGTTAGCAGCCGCCCCGCTTGCCGACGTCCCCCTTCCTCCAAATGCGACCCAGCCAACACCCCCCAAAGGGGCGGGGTATATAAAAGTCCCCTAGGTGCCGGTGCAGGAACCTAGGGGAAGGTGCAGGCAGTTTAGTCGAACTGGCCTTGGATGACAGCCGCCGCATCCAGCGGGGTCACGTGGTAGGAGATGGGGTTCTGGTTGGCGCCGGCCATGAGCGCGCCGGCGCAGGAGTGGCCCGCGCCCATCATGTGGCCTAGCTCGTGGGCGATGGTGCCCTGGACTGCCTCTGGGTACTGGGCATTAGGAATCTTGATGAAGACCATCTTGTGGTCCGGGTAGGCGGCACCCTGCACGTAGCCGTTGGGGTCCGGCTTGTAGATGATGGCGACGGTGTCATCGTCAGCCTCGGAAGGCTTTACTTCCTTCAGGGAAGCCTTGCCGTCGAGGGCCTTGTTCCACTCGGCTACCGCGGCATCCAGCTGCTTGCGGTATGGGAAGTCGCCGACCACCTTGTACTCCAGTACGCCATCCTGGAAGTACGGCTTTACAGAGTCCTCGTCGTGGAGGATGGAAGGATCCGGGACCGGCTTGCCATCGTTGGCCAGCTTGGTGATGGTCTTGCAGGTGCCTGGATCAATGAGGGAGCGAACTGGGTCGCTCTTAGCGCTAGCGGCCGGTGCGGCGACGGTGCCAAGGATGGCGGAAGCGGCCAGGGTGGCGGCAGAAAGCTTGTTGAAAGAAGGCATAGGCAGTGAGTTACCTTTCGGTTGATTTTAAGGTTCGCAGAGTGCGATATTCCCAGCAATATCCGTGGTAAACGGCATTGTATGGGTGTCTTATGCGTGCGAGCATATATCAGTTTCTTATTGTCTGCAAAGGGAAAAATAAGAAACTGAGGAACTTACTGCCTTTTACCGCCTTCTAGTTCAATCGCTGCCCAGTGGTGGTGCTAAACAAACGCACGCGGTCTGGGTCGGGGGAAACGTAGAAAGTATCGCCCACCGCATAGCGGCCGCGGGCATCGACCAGGATGCCAGTCTGGCCGCCCATCCGGGTCGAGGATTTGAGGACGCCGTCGGTGGAGCTGTTGCCGGTGGCGTCGTCAAGCTCGCCATAGACATAGGTCTGGTTGCCCAGCTCCTCGACGTGCGCGACGGTAAACTTCGCCCCACCATCGCCGGTATCGCTGAGCTGCCAGTCTTCCGGGCGGATGCCCACCGTAACGGTCTCCACGCCCTCAAAGTTGTAGTTGGCCAGATTGATGCGGGTAGAGCCGATGGTGAGCTCAGAGGAGTTATGGGTGAGGTCGTAGATATTCATCGCCGGGGAGCCAATGAAACCGGCGACGAAGACGTTCTGCGGGCGGTCATAAATGGTGCGGGTGGTATCCACCTGCTGCAAGACTCCGGCATTGAGAACGGCGACGCGGTCACCCATGGTCATCGCCTCGGTCTGGTCGTGGGTGACATATACGGTGGTGGTACCAAGGCGGCGCTGCAGGTTAGAGATCTGCGCGCGGGTGGAAACGCGCAACTTGGCATCCAGGTTGGACAGCGGCTCGTCCATGCAGAATACGGCCGGTTCGCGGACGATGGCGCGGCCCATGGCCACGCGCTGGCGCTGGCCGCCGGAGAGGTTTGCTGGCTTGCGGTCCAACAGGTCTTCCATCTGCAGGATCTTCGCCGCCTCGTGCACGCGTGATTGAATCTCGTCCTTGGGGACCTTGCGGTTTTCTAGCGCGAAGGACATATTCTGCGCCACGGACATATTGGGGTAGAGGGCATAGTTCTGAAAGACCATGGCCACGTCGCGGTCCGATGGGCTGACCCCGGTGACGTCCTTGCCGCCGATGCGGATGGAGCCGCGGTCGGTGGGCTCGAGACCTGCCAGCATGCGCAGGCTGGTGGACTTACCGCAGCCGGATGGGCCGACGAGAACTAAGAATTCGCCATCGGCAATATCCAGGTTAAGGCGGTCAACGGCGGGGCGTTCCGCGTCCTTAGAGTAGATGCGGCTTGCGCCATCGAAGGTGACAGTAGCCATGGTTACCTTTCAGAAACTAGTGGGGGAAGGGGAGGGGCTGCGAGAGCCTACTTATTGATGACGGTCTTGACCTGATTGTCGTAGATGGACTGCAGGGTCTTCTGCAGATCGGTCAGGACCTTGGTCACGTCATCGCGGTTGGTGACGATCTTTTCAAAGGCGCCGCCGATTTCCTGGTCCGCGCCGGGCAGGAAGACGCGGGCGTTATCCTGCGGGCGGGTCTCAGGCAGCTGCTTGATGGCGGTTTCGAAGTTCGGGTTCTCCTTCATGAACTTCTTCTGGCCCTCGTTGTCCACCGCGGTGGAGCGCACCGGCATGTAGCCCACGTTCTGGGACCAGTAGCAGGTGTTTTCCTCATTGGTGATGAAGTCAATGAGCTTGATAGCAGCCAGCTGGCGGTTCTTGCTAATGCCAGCCGGGATGGCCAGGCCGGCACCACCGGTGGGGCAGGCGCCATCGCCAGTCGGGTTAGGCAAGAAGGCGGTGCCGAGTTCGAACTTGGCGGTATCGGTCAGACCCGCCAGGTCGCCGGTGGACAGGACGGTGGCGGCGGCGCGGCCGGTGCCGAACTCCATGGCCATGTCATTGCCCACGTAGGAGTAACCGTTCTTCTCATCCGTGATGTCCTTGAGCCACTCGACGGCCTTGATGGTCTTGTCATCGGTGAACTTCAGGTCCCACTCATCGGAGTAGGCGCCACCCTTGGACCACAGCGGGCCCTGGAAGATCCAGCCCAGGTAGTCCACGGCATCGCCCCAGCCAAAAGGCTTCATCTTAGAATCAGCCTCAGCCAGCTTCTTAGACCACTCATCCATCTCATCCCAGGACTTGGGGCCGCGGTCCGGCAAACCGGCCTTCTTCCACGCGTCCTTGTTGTAGAAGAACAGCGGCGTGGAGCGGGCGAAGGGGAGGGCAAAGTGGCCGCCATCGTACTTGTAGTCCTCATAAAGGGGCTGCACGTAGGTAGACAGGTCGATGCCTGCTTCCTTAGCAAGGTTATCCACGTTGGCAATCTGGCCATTGATAGCAAAGTTGTACCACCAGACGTCAGACAGCACCACGATGTCCGGCAGGTCCTGGCCGGTGAGTGCGGCGTTGAATTTCTGTGCTGCTTCTTCGTAGTTCTTGCCGGCATCAACGAGGTTGACCTTGATGTCCGGGTTTTCCTTTTCAAAGCGGGAGATGATCTCCTTCTCAATGTCCTTGGAGGTGCCCGGGTGGTTGGACCACCAGGTCAGCTCGGTGACTTCACCGTCGCCGCCCTTGTCGTTGCCACCCTGCGGATTGGTGGACGAGGTGCCGGCACAAGCGGCGAGTGCGGTAGCAGAAGCGGCCGTGGAGGCCAGAGCGAGGAATTTGCGGCGTAGCATGTAGTTCTCCTTAAAAGCGTGGTTAAGGGGTGGAAAATAAAGCAATTAGAAACGGCGAGCGTGGGTGGGGAAGAAGCCTTCTAACCTTTCACGGCGCCAGTGGTAAGGCCTTGGATCATGTACTTTTGCAAGGCCAGGAAGATGATGACCATCGGGATGATGGTGAGGATTGTGGCGGCCATAACCGGGCCCCAGTTGGTCACGCCATCGTTGTTTTGCAGCATGGTCAGGCCCACCTGCAGCGGGGCGACGTCTTCCGTATCCGCCATGAGGAAGGGCCACAGGTAGGTATTCCATTCATTGACCATGGTGATGACGGAAAATGCAGTCAGCGTGGGCCACGAAACCGGAAGTAACACCTTGGTCAGCAGGCGGATGGGGCCGGCGCCGTCCATGCGGGCGGCTTCCACCAGCTCATAGGGCAGGGACAAAAAGTGGTTGCGCATCAAGAAGGTACCGAAGGCTACGCCGGCTAGCGGTACGATGATGCCTACGAAGGTATTGCGCCAGCCCAAGGAATTGACCAGGGCGTAGTTGGAAATGACGGTGATTTCGCTCGGCACCATGAGCGAGGAAATGACCAGCAGGAATACCAGGTGGCGGCCCGGGAAACGCAGGATGGCCAGCGCATAGGCGGAGATGACGCCCAGCACAATCTTGATGATGGACAGCACCGCGGTAATGAGCACCGAGTTGCGCAGGTAGGTCCAGAACGGCACACGGGTGGTGGCATCGGAGTAGTTCTCGGTCTCCCACACTGGCGGGAGCCAATTGACCGGGTCGGTATAAATATCGCCCTTGGCCTTAAACGAGGTCATGAGGATCCAAAACAGCGGCAGGCCAATGAGCAGCAGGACCGCCAGGATGCCCAGGTAGCCGCCGATGAGCTTGGCGCGGCGGGCGGTGGGGGATTCATCCGTGACCATGTGAAGGGTAGAAGTAGCCATGTTGGGTTAACCTCGCTTATCCATGATGCGGACCTGGATCAGGGTGATGATGAGCAGGATGAGGAACAAGATGGTGGCGGCAGTCGCACCGTAGCCGGCGCGGAAGTTGACGAAGGTCTCGTTGTAGATTTGGAAGACCAGCGTCTGCGTGCCATTGCCCTGCGGGCCGCCGCGGGTCATGACGTTGATGATGTCGAAGACCTGCACGGAGTTGAGCAGCACCGTAATGGACAAGAAGAAGGTGGTATTGCGCAGCTGCGGCATGGTCACGCGCCAGAACTTGCGCCAGCGTCCGGTGCCGTCGATAGCGGCAGCTTCATCTAATTCCTTATCCAGGCCCTGTAGTGCTGCCAAATAGATGACAAAGGTATAGCCCAGGTTCTTCCACACAAAGGTAAAGGTCACCATGAACATGGCCCAGCCCGGTACTGCGTAGAAGTTGGGGGAGTCCACACCGAACCAGCCCAGTATTTCCTGGATGAGGCCAAAGTTGGGGTCGAAGACGAATTGGAAGGCAATGCCAATGGCCGCGCCGGAGATGGCATAGGGGGCAAAGACCACCGAGCGCGCAAAGTTGCGGCCCTTAATGTTCTGGTTGAGCAGCAAGGCCAGCGCTAGGCCGATAACCATGGAGCCAATCACCGCGAAGAAGGTAAAAACCAGGGTGTTGAGCACGATGGTCTTAGTGTCATCGCGGCTAAACCACTCCACATAGTTATCCAAGCCCACGAAGGTGGAGGTGGGGCTGGAGATATTCCAATTGAAAAAGGAGAGGCGGATATTGTCCAGCAGGGGCCGGTAGGTAAATACGGCCAGCAGGATCAGGTTGGGAGCAAGCAGTGCTGCTGCCAGCAGCCATTCCTTGTGTCGGTTGCGCTTGGCCTTGCGGACAAGCGCCGCGGAATCACCGGGGCTTTCCGCGCGTGTGGGAGATGCGGTTGTAGTGCCGGCGCCACCGGCACCGAGAGAGTCTTCCTGAAAAGTCACTCGGTCAATCTAGGGCGGGCAGGTGACACCCAGCTACACAGAAAACAAACTTCTGATGAATAATAAGAAGCCGATGAGTTAAAGGTAGACACGTCATCGAATATTCTATAAAGTCGCAGCGCAACCCCCTATGGCGCTGGTCGCTCCACCGCCCAACTATGTCCGGCATTACAAAGATGCCCCGCTTGTCGACGCCCACCTTCCTCCCGCCCCACTACATTGGCCCCCACAATCCACCGCGAGCCCACTAGGAGGAAGCAATGTCTGTCCCTACCGTTTGCAGCAACTATGACTCCGTCAAGGTGTGGCAGGAGCCGCTGTATAAGGATCTGCACCAGCACCCGGAGCTATCCTTGCAGGAAGAGCGCACGCTGGGCATCATTAAGGACAAGCTTTCCGACCTTGGCTTTTACCAAATTGAAGTAGGCGGCGGCGTGGTCGGTGTCTTAGAAAACGGTGCCGGGCCAAGCGTCATGCTGCGCGCGGATTTCGATGGCCTGCCGGTTAAGGAAGACACCGGCCTGGATTACGCCTCCACCGATAGCGCCGTTGACCAGGAAGGAAACACGGTCCCCGTCATGCACGCCTGCGGCCACGATTCCCACGTGGCCAGCCTGCTGGGCATGGGCGCGCTCATGGCGCAGGCCACTGACCAGTGGTCCGGCACCCTGCAGCTCATTTTCCAGCCGGGAGAGGAGATTGCCGCCGGTGCCCAATCCATGGTGGATGACGGACTTGTGGACAAGGTCGCCACGCCGGACGTAGTACTCGGCCAGCACGTCTTTGCCAGCAACTTTCCCGCCGGCACCGTGGCGCTGGCCTCCGGCCCATTCATGTCCACCGCGGTAAGTATGGACGTCAAGGTTTATGGCCAAGGCTCGCATGGCTCCATGCCGCACCTCAGCGTTGACCCCGTGGTACTGGCCAGCTCCATTGTCATGCGCTTGCAGACGGTCATCTCCCGTGAACTCAACCCATCCGAATTCGGCGTGCTGACCGTGGGAGCCATCAACGCCGGTTCGAAGGCCAATATCATCCCCTTCGAGGCCAACCTGAAAATCAATGTGCGCGCCTATAGCGAGCAGGTACGCGATAAAATCACCGGCGCCATCGAGCGAATTGTCAATGCCGAGTGTCAGGCTGCCGGCAGCCCGCAGCCGGCCGAGTTCAGCTACCACGATTCCTACCCGCTTACCAGCAATGATGAGGGCACTACGGAACGCCTTAAGGAAGCCTTTGTGTCCTACTTCGGCACCGACCGCGTCCTTGATGCCGAGCCCCTCACCGCCTCGGAAGATTTTTCCACCATCGCCCGCGCTTTCGGCGTTCCCTACTGCTTTTGGGTATTTTCCGGCCGCGAAGAAGAAAAGGATGTCCCCAACCACAGTCCGCACTTCGCTCCGCTGCTCCAGCCCACCCTGCGCACTGGTACCGAAGCTCTTATCACCGCCGCGCTAAGTTACCTAGGAAACAGCTAACCGAAGCGCAGCATTCGGCCGCACGGCTCCAATAGGGTGTGTGGCCATTCCTTTTGGCATGCGCGCTGTATGCGGTGGCGGGTGTAGCCCGTAGGATCTATAACCGCGAATTTGAGCCATGCACCGCTTTCCGACGCCTTCTCCTTCCCCCCACGCCTCAACCTGCAGACCCCTAAAACAGCTCCAACGCCCGGGCCTCGCTTGGGGCCACAGGGCGCTGGAACTGGTTCTCTCTATCTCTCTTGCGTTCTCTCGAACACGTAAATTAAAGATAACGCGCTAGGCTGCCATAGGTCTGGTATTTTCCTGTGAATATAGTGGCAATCATTTGGCGGAGGATAAAAAATAGCTCAATCAGCTTACGGGTATCAAGGTGGAGGCTTTTGGATCGATGAGCCTGATTCACAAGAGGCTTCTTTTGCGTAAGATTCTAGGGAAACTACAAGCGCGCTATCGGGTTGGGGTCGACAAGTCTTTAATTGTGCGCCAGGAGCAGTGTCAGAGGAGGAGAGATGGCACAACAATTTGATCCGGAGATGCATCGGCAAATGGGTGTCGAGGCGGACGTTGTATTGCGGGTGGGAATGCTCCTAATGGGGGCCGGCACCTCTGGTTATCGCGTACTTAGAGGGATGAAACGGAGTGCGCGAGCATTGGGGTTTGACCATCTAGATGCCACAGTGGGTCTGACGCAGATTACCTGTACGTTTCACCGCGGCGAATACTTCCGGACGGTCATTGCTCGGCAACATTCGCCTGCAGTTGATGCCTCTCGGATTGAAGCCTTGGAAGATTTAACCCACAATCGCCTCTACGCAGGGATCACCGCTCAGGAATTAGCGGCGATGCTGGATACTATCGAGCATAATGTCAAAAAGCGCTGGGGCGGTCTAACTCTTTCTTTCGCTGCCGCGATCGCATGTGCGGCGTTTGCGTATCTTAATTTTTTCCCGCTGGAAGCAGTGGGGTTGGTTGCTTTGGCGGCGTTTGCAGGCCAGTTTGTTCGTTATACAGTTCTCCACCGTCACGTTCATCAAATTGGAGGAGTGATTGCTGGTGGTGCGACGGCAAGCATAGTTTTCTTCTTGTTGACGGAATTTTTCGGGGCTATAGGCTCGGTGGAACCCAGTGAACTGTCCTCGGGTTTTGTGGCGGCCGTTTTATTCCTGATTCCTGGGTTTCCACTTTTCTCTGCTTTGATCGACATAGCGCGATTTGATCTTGATGCGGGGATTGTCAGATTGGGGTACGCCTTTACCGTCATATTCACGGCGGCTTTCACGGTCTCTATGGTTAGCTGGCTGACAAAACTTAGTCCTGACCCACCTGCACCTGTGCAGGATATGCAATGGTTTCTGTTGGCGCCGATGGCAAGTTTTCTGGGCATTGCTGGGTTTGCTTTTCTTTTTAACTCTTCTCGCCGCATGGTCTTAGTAGCGGCGTGCGTTGGAACCGTGGCAAATGAGCTTCGTTTGATTCTAATTCACGCGGGAACAACCATTTTCTTTGCAGCCTTTGTGGGTGGATTAATCATCGGGTTGCTGGGGGCAGTAGCTTCTAAAAGGGCGCGTCTTCCTCGTATTACAACCACCGTTCCGGCCGCGGTGATTATGATCCCAGGGGTGACAATGTTCCGGGCGGTGTTTTATTTGAACGATGGTCAGATGGATCAAGCGTTGGCCAATGTGGCAACTGGAATGATGGTAGTTGGATCTATTGGTGCCGGTTTGGTGTTTTCTCGCTTGCTTACTGATAAGGATTGGGCCTTTGGTCGCCTAATTGATTTTGATAAAAAGCTTCCGCAACGGCCTTCTTCCGCATGATGCCTAGACTCTAGCTAGGGAAACGCCCGTGGCCCCAGTTCCTTTCGGAGCTGGAGGCCACGGGCGTCTCTCATGTCGTTTCCATGTATCGGCATCTGCCGCCCTGTGGAAACTGCAGGGGTTCTCTCTATCTCTCTCATATGCGCTCTCTCAAACGCACGATTTCAGTATGGGGCACTGGGCTGTAGCGCCCATGGGGTCTGGCTGTTGGGTTGCTGTTAGTGGCTGGGAATGGGGTGGGGAGGGCGTCGGAAAGTAGGGCAGGGGTGGAGATGTGCAACATTGGCGCGTGAAAGTGACGTAGAACATAGTTTGTTTCTGTAGGGTGGAAGATATGCGCGCAGTCAGGCTGCGCCGTTTCACATGCTTGTAGAGCCACAGAATCGAGGTGAGGAGCATGTCTCCTCTCACAGCCCAACCCCCAGCCAAGGACGTTGTGCCGGCGCAGGTAGAGGATGCGGAAGAAACCAGGCGCCAGCATCGCTCGGCCATTAAGGCGGCGTTTATTGGCACCTTCATCGAGTGGTTCGATTATGCGGCCTATATCTATATGTCCGCGATTATCTCCCGCGTGTTCTTTCCGGAGATGGAAGGCCGCCGCGCGCTGATTATGACGTTTGCGCTCTTCGCGCTGTCGTTCCTGGTGCGGCCGTTGGGAGGCATTGTATGGGGTCACTTTGGTGATAAATACGGGCGCATCCACACGCTGACGGTGTCTATTGTGATGATGTCGGTGGCTACCGCGTGCATCGGTTTCCTGCCAGGGTATGCCACCATCGGCTTTGCCGCCTCCATTTTGCTATTGCTGTGCCGCATGGTGCAGGGCTTTTCCGCAGCCGGCGAGTATGCGGGCGCGGCCACGCACCTGGCTGAGATTGCCCCAGCCGGCAAGCGTGGCATCTATTCGGCGGTGGTGCCCTCCGCGACGGCCTCGGGCTTGCTCTTGGGCTCGCTCATTTCGGCGCTGCTGACTGGAGTCCTTGATGATACCGCCCTGGATTCCTGGGGTTGGCGTGTGCCATTCCTGATTGCGCTGCCTTTGGGTCTATACGGCCTGTGGATTCGCCGCAACACGGAAGAGTCCTCCCACTTTGAGGACCAGGATGAGCCGGAGGAGTCCCCGCTGCGCGAGGTTCTGAAGTACCCCAAGGCCCTAGCCATTGCCTTTGCGGGCGCGGTGCTCAACGCCATTGGCTTCTACGTCATTTTGACTTACCTGCCCACTTACCTGTCGGAGGAGTTGGGCATGGCCGCGACGCCGGCATTTATCGCGTCCTCGGTGGCGTCCGCATTCTATGTGGGCTTTGCCCTGCTCACCGGCATGCTTTCGGACCGTCTTGGTCGCCGCACGACGATGCTGTGCGCGGCCGCCTTCATGGGCGCGACCATCATTCCGGCCTTCATGCTTCTCGATGGCGCCGGGCTCTTCCTTGTCATTATCATTCAGGTCTGCTTGGGCGGCGTGCTGGCGCTTAACGACGGCGTCCTGCCCTCCTTCCTTTCCGAACAATTCCCCACCCACGTGCGCCTGTCCGGTTTCGCGTTGACGTTTAATACCGCCAACGCTGTATTTGGCGGTACCGCACCGATGATTGCCACGTGGCTTATTGACGTCACGGGCCTGCAGCTCGCCCCCGCCTTCTATTTGGTGGCCGCGGCGCTGGTGACCGGCATCGCAGTTCTCTTCGCATCGAAGAAAAATAAGCTGCACGAGTAGTACCGTGGAGCCGTGTAAAACGCCTGCGGCCCTCGGAACCTAAAAGGAGCCGAGGGCCGCAGGCGTCTCTCTCTACAAGGTGTTCCCATGTATCGGCTTAAAGCCGCCCTCTGGAAACTGAGGGGTTCTCTCTATCTCTCTCGTATGCGCTCTCTCAAACGCATGATTTAAGTATGGGGTACGGGGCTGCTACTGCAATGGGTTGCGCCTGATAGGTCGCTGCGAGTTGCTGAAAGTTTACTGTTAGCCGCGTCTGCCCATTGCGCCTAGTAGTCGTAGCTTTCGGCGGTATTGGCATCCGCTCCAATGCGTTGCAGGTGCGTGCGCCGCTTCAAGCGGATAGCTGGGCGGGCTGCCATGCCCAGGCTGCCGAGAAGGTAGAAGACGGTGGCGACCATTGACATGCCGGCCAGTGTCAGCACTGAGCCAAGGATGAAGACCACAGAGATGGCGATGTCATTGGCGATGGAGAAAGTCTCGTACTTGTTTTTAATTTTGATTTCGTTGTTCTGCCCGAGCTTAATCTTTAGGTCGGGATCCTTTTCCTGTTCTGACATGATGTCTCCCACCCTGCCAGAGAGGAAAAGGCCTTGTCGAACCATGTTTTTGTGGAATTATTGGAACATTCCCCAGATGGTGGCGAAAAGCACGATAAGACCCATGATCGCCACGAAGAAGTTGGTCTTGTTGCCCCGGAACCGTGCCAGTGCCTCCACGCGGTAGATGACCCAGATGGGTAGCAGGTAGGTCATGAAGGCGAAGAAGACACCGCCCACGACGGAAATCATATCCAGGATGGAGGGGTTGAAAATACCCACCAGGGAGGTTGAAACAAAGATGAAGAGGTAGGTCCACAAGTCGAGTGTGCGCGTAGACATCTTCTTCGTGGCCTTTGGCGCGCCCAGGTTGAAGAGGTACTGGGTGCCCTCGATGGTGCCAAGGGCGTGGCCGAAGTAGGAGGAGGCCACCGCGCAAATAACGACAATGGGCGCCATGTAGGCCATAAACTGGGTGCCGGTTTCGTTGGCGAAGTAGGAGAGTACCGGCAGGTTCTTGTCATTAGCCTCCTGCATGCCGTCCGCGCCCATGGCCAGGGCGCAGGACCAGACGAAGAACATGGTGAAGATGGTCAGCAGGATGGCGGAGTTGCGGATGACTTTATCGGACTGCGCGTGGTGGTCCGCGCCGTATTCCTTCTCCATGCCCAGGGAGAACTGGGAGATGGCGGCAACGAAGGAGAAGGAGAAGACCAATACTGGAAGGATGAGGATGATGGCCTTGAGGACGCCGCCGGCGCTGTGGTCGCCGGCTTCCAGGAAGGAGCCCAAGTCCCATTGCGGGATGAGGTAGAGCGATACCGCTGCGAGCGCCACGATGAGCGGGTAGACCACGAACTGGGCAATCTTGAGCATGATGGCGTTGCCAAAGGCGAGCGCGAGTGTCATGAGGCCCACGCACAGTGGCGCCAGGATGTAGCGGGAGATTTCCGGGCCGCCCAGCTGGTTGACGATGAAGCTATCGACCGTATTCGTAATCGATACGCCGTAGATGAGCACCACCGGGAAGATGGTGAACCAGTAGATGATTGCCAGGATGATGCCATTGCCGCGGCCGAAGAAGTGAGTGAGTACCGCGAGGACATCTTCGCCGTGTAGCGGGGAATAGCTGATGATCCAAGAAAACGCGCGGTGGGCCAGGTAGGTCATTGGGAAGATGAGCAGGGTAGCCACCAGTAGCGGGATGAAGCCGAAGCTGCCGGCCGAAATCGGCAGGAAGAGGATGCCTGCACCCACGGCGGTGCCGAAGAGCGTGATGGTCCATTGGCTATTGACGGCCTTATTAGTGGTCACCTGGCCGCTGGGTGAAGTACCTGCACCGCCAGTGGTGGGTGGGCTGGCTGGTGAAGCGGGCGCATTCGCAGTCGTGTGAGACATAGAATTCATCCTCCAGTGTTTGTGAATGGGGTAACATACACAATCTATCTGAAGGTTCTGGTGAACGAAAGCAAATTTGTGATCTAAGTTAAATAAATGTTAAAGACCGCCGCACCGAGGGTGGTGCAACGGTCTTTGGGAATCTTGTTAAGGTGCCGCAGCTAGTCCGCGATCAGGTTTTCTTCCTTCAAGAAATCTAGCGCCACGGTGATGTAGTCTTCGCCATCGACGTCGACGCGGGGGGTTGAGTTCCTGCATCTTTTCGTCGGTAAGCAACTGCGAAAGGGGAGCGAAGAGCTCTTCAATCTCTGGGTGCTCGTCCACGACCACGGTGGGAACATCTGGAGCGGCGTGACGACGTATATGGTTAGGGGGAACATGAAGGAAGGCCGCCGCACCGTTTGATGGTGCAGCGGCCTTCTGGAAGTGACTGGCTAGGAACCTATGGTCCTAGGGCAGAAGTGGGGTGTTCTTAGAACAGGCCCTCAGCCTTCTTGCCGGTGTCCTTCATGGTGTGCTCGCGGGAGTCAACGTTCTGGTCGTTGTGCTTGGAGTCATCACCATTGATGCGGGAGGTCTGGGTTACCTCGATGTTGTTGATGATGCGGCCTTCCTTGGTGTTGCCATCGCCGAAGTCCAGGTTAGCGATGCGAGCTTCTTCGCCAGCGTTAATCGGGTTAGCCAGGGTTACCTCGAAGGAGCGGGTGGAGGTCTTCTCGTTGAAGCCCAGGTCACGGATGTGAGCGCCGTTGGAGGAACGCGGGGTGATGAGGCGGTCAACGCCCTTCGGGCCCTTAGCGGTCTTCACGTCAACGCGGAACTGGGTGGCTGGGAACTCGCCGTAGTAGCGCTCGGAGCCAACGTTCTTTGCGCGCAGAGCAACGGTGCCTGCGAAGCCAGCGTGCTTAGCGCCGGACACGGTCAGGTAAGGCTCGAGGTCGAGCTTGTGCTTGGAGTCCTTCTTGTCCTCCTTGGCATCAACCTCTTCCTGCTTCTTCTTGTCAGCAGCCTCTTCGTTCTTGCCCGCTGCCTCAGAGACCTTCTCGGTTGCTTCCTTGGCGTTGCCCTCGGACTCCTTGACTACCTCTGCATCAGCCTCGAGGTTCTTGTCCTCTTCAACAACCTTCGGGTCATTGACGTCGGTGGTGTTCTGAGCATCCTTGTTAGGAGCGTAGGAGTCAGACAGCTTGTCGTACAGCTTGACGCGAACCTCGTTCTTTACCGGCTGCATTGCGCTCCAAGCAGTCGGGGTGGACCAGGTGCCGTTTGGCTTGCAGTACTGCTGGGTACCAGTCATGTTCAGCACGCGGAAGCCGTAGGTAGCCTCGCCGGTGTGGTTTGGCGGAACGTCGTAAGGTCCGATGGACTGGCCAGCATCCCAAGACAGGGAGTAGGAAGCGCTAGCACCAATCTTGGTAGCGATCTCGTGAGAGATGCCGAAAGAGCCTTCAGCGCCCTTCTTGGAGCCCTTGCCGCCCAGGTTCATGGACGTGGTCTCGGTGCGGTCACCGTTGACGGAAAGGGAGATGGACTGAGACTTGGACAGATCCTGCTGCAGCGGGATGTCCTTCTTGGTCTGGTTGGTGGTGGAGATGGTGCCGGCCGGCAGGAAGCGATCGGAGACCTTGTAGACCACGGTGCGGTGGTCCTCCCACGGGTTACATACCGGGCGAGGGTTCAGGATGTTCGCCTTCATGTGGTCGGAACCGTGGGTGGTGTGGATGATTGGCAGATCCGGGTTCAGGGCCGGGGTCTCCGGGTAGGACTCGGTCTGGGTAGCTGCGCCAGCCAGCGGTGCCGCGAATGCGGTGCCGGCGACGATGAGGCCGGCGGTCAGGCCGGTCATGCGACGACGAATCGACATATAGAACTTCTCCTGGGCAGGTAGAAAATGAATGAACTTATGAATGAAATCCAGCAACTCACAGTGTTGCGCTAAGATAACGCTAAAACAGGCTCATAATTAATTCATCTCTTAGATGTCTATATATTTACTGGAGCGGAGGGTGGGTATTTTTTATATAGACCAAGCTGTTTATTGGGATTTATTCCCGCTAGATGGCTGGTAGTGCGTGAAAAATTATTGATGGATAGATGTATATACAACGGCCGATCGGCTCAAATTTGTAACACCCCTAGGTGGGGGTGTTCCTGTGGCTGCGAGGAAGGCGTTGGCACCCTGTTGAAAAGTTGTGGACATGTCACAATATGCGCCGTACGCTGCATTTAGGCGGGTGGAAAGGGGTTATAAAATGCCTAAGCATGAATGTTACGTGACATAAGTTATAGGCGTTTACATGGCCAAGGTTGGCGTGTTTTGTAACTGGAATCTACCGGGGCTTTCCGCTGAGGGGTAGGGCGCGGGGCTAGAGTAGGGCGGCTTCGGCAATAAGCAAGAGTGCCGCGGAGATGGCCACGATGATGACGATGCGGTTGAGGAGGTGCCTATCTATAAATCGGTTGAGGTAGTTGGCGGCAATGAGACCCACGACAACGAGGGGGAAGTAGGCTGTCGCAGCGGTCATCTGAGTGCTGGTGATCTGCCCATTAAGCGCCAGAATTATAAGAGAAATTAAGGTTCCGACGACGAAGGTGCCCGCCAAGGTCCCGCGGGTGCGGTTTGGGTCGAAGCGCTTCATGATGAGCGCCATGGGCGGGCCGCCGATGGAGGTCGAGGTGCCCAGGATGCCGGAGGCTACGCCGGCGATGAGCGTATTGGCGGTGGTAGGTCGAGGGCTCCAGCCCAAACTGGAAAGCGTCATAGCAAGGAGTACGGCGCAACCGATGAAGATGGACAGCCCATCGGGTGGGAGGCTGGCGATTGCCCACGCGCCCACCAGGGAACCGGGAATGCGGGCGAGGGAAGAAATGCCCACAACTCGCCAGGACGTCTCGCGGAAGGTGCGCGCGAGCGTATAGCTGGAAATGCACAGTGCCAGCAGCAGAATGAGCGTGGGCACGAGCTCAGGTCGAATGAGCGCGATAATGGGCGTGGCGATGGTGCCTAAGCCAAAGCCGATGGTGCCCTGAGTAATGGTGCCGGCGAGGATGAGGACGCCGATGAAGATAGAGGACCATGCGTCCACAGAGATTCCCAGAAGCATAACGAGGGTTAAGTATATCTGGGCCTAGCCTGCATGTAGAAACTATTAGAGGCGGGCGGTGGCCTTCTCATTGGCGGCGATTTCCTCTAAGCGCTCGGCCGGGCACATGCCGGCAACGATGACCGCGGAACCGCCAGCGGCTAGGGGCTCGAGCACGGCGCGGGAGAAAGACTCATTATCGGACCAACCGGTAGAAAGCAGGCGCTCGGCGGATGCGGGGGCATCGACAAGCTGGGGCAGCGGTTGGGTTTCGCCGAAGTACTGATCACCGTAGAAGCGCACGGTGGGGCCAAAATCGATGGCGCCGGTGGGAAGCTCCCCGCCGGACTCGACCACGCCGCGGCCAAAGGGGTCCTCGCTAATGAGCACGATATCGGCCTGGGGCTGGCGCTCGTGGGCGGCCGCGTAGCGGGAAGGGGAGGTAAAGACGACGTCGGCAAGCGCGGCAGACTCCCCAAAGCTATAAGAAGGACCAGAAGCAAGGGCGCCCAAGGCGACAACGGCCGCCTGCCACGAGGAAGGAAGATCGATAGCGATGGTGGAATCCGCCTCTAAGTCGAGCTCTTCTTCCAACATATTGGCGATCTTGGCCACCCAATTGTCGAGCGTTTGCGCAGAAAAATCCATGCGAGCGCCGGTGGCCTCGTTGTATACGGTAAGCCGCGGGGAGGCGGCATCGGCACGCAAAAGATGGGCGAGTAGTTCCATACCCGCCCATCGTAAGGGAGAAGTGCTAGTTCACGCAGCGCGGGCCGTCGCCACCAGCATCGATCTCCGGGGAAACCTTGGCGGTACCGAAGTCATTGCCCGGGGTGCCAACCGGCTGGCTGGAGGTGTCTTCCTCCGGCTGCTGGGCGCTGGCCTCCTCATCGGAAGGTCCCTGGTAGTCATCGGTAGCAACCACGATGAGGGTGTCATCGTCGAGCTGCGGGTTCTCTGCCACCGGCAGCCCACCCAGCTTCTTGGCCAGGGCCTTAGCTTCCTTGCTCGATGGATCGGCGGCGACGACCTGCGACTCGCTGTAGATGCCCGGCTGCGCGTTCGCGGAGCGCTCCACCGTGTAGCCCTTGTCCTCCAGCCAGGAACCAATGCCTGCGGCCAAGCCATCAATATTGCCGGCGTTGAGGACGTGAATATTGATATTCGGATCGACGTCCTTGTCCTTTTCCGCCTTGTCCTGCTTGTCCTTATCCTCGGCCTTGGATTCATCGGTGGCTTCATCGTGGGTCTTAGCCAGGTCATCCATGAAACGGTGGACCTCGGAGGCGTCGATGGTGACGATGGACTCGCCATAGTCGCCCTGGCCGTCGATGGAGGTCACCGGGATAGTGGTGAAGGTGACATTGCCGCCGGCCAGGCCCGCCAGCTGGGTGACAAAGCCCATGATGTCCCAGCCATCATCGATGACTACGGAGCGCTCCACCGCCTTGGCAATCTTGGACAGCTTGGAAGGATTAGCCAGGGTGTCATTGTCCAGTATCTTATTGACTAGGGACGCCATGAAGGCCTGCTGGCGCACAATCCGGTCGAGGTCGCCGCGCGGGAGGTTATAGCGCTGGCGCACGAAGGCTAGCGCCTTGGCGCCGTCGAGGGTCTGCTTGCCCTTGCTGAACTTAGCGCCAGACATATCATCATCAACATTATCGTTGAGGCAGACATCCACGCCATCGACGGCGTCAGTCAGCAGGGTAAAGCCCAAGAGGCCCACCTCGGCGTAGTGATCAATAGACACACCGGTCAGGGTGCGCACCATGGCCAGCAGCCCTTCGCGGCCGGCTTCGACGCCCTGCTTTTCGATGTCCTTATCCGAGTGCGGCTTCTTTTTGCCCTTGGCCTCCGCCTCGGCATTTTCTTGCTCGAGCTCTTCCACCTTGGCGTTTTTGTGGGAGGCGAAGACGGCATTCATCTTCATATTCCCGTAGTCCGGATCCTTGACATAGGTATCGCGCGGAATGGATACGGCGGTAGCGCGGGAACCGTCCTCCGGAACGCGGATGAGCATCATGGTGTCAGTATTTTCCTCACCATCGGCCACGCCGGCGTGCAGGTCCGCCAATTCCTTCTCAGAGAGGGGATCGCCCTTGGCATCGGTACGCGAATCCTTGCCCACCAGCAAGATATCCACTGCGCCATCGTGCGAGTCACCGGACAAGCCCTGGCCGTCCAGGGACAAGTCCGTGGCCGAAGACATGCCATTATCTAGTCGACCCACGGTGGCATAACCCACGCCAGATACCACCAGGATCAAGGCAGACAGGAGTGCCACGATCGCCTTGATGGCCGTGGAACCTTTTTGCTTCACCGCACTAGCGGCAGAGGGCGCCGGCTGGATCGTGCGCGCCCGACGAGTGTTCTCAGAAGTCACAACTGGAGGCTTTCTAGATTGGTGGGGATCTGGAGACAGTTTAGGGCAGAACGGGCAAAAATTAGTGATCCGTGTCCGATTTCGCGTGTTCGGGCAGTGTCCCTGCCCAGTGCGAGGAGCGCCTGTGACTAAGCTCGGGGCCATTGTGACTACACCAAATCAATCCCCGCTGGCCGTGATCACCGTGACCTATAGTCCCGGTGAATACCTCGGTAGTTTTTTGAACTCCCTGCCGGGCGCTTGCGCTCGCGGCACCAAGGTCGTGCTTGCGGATAATGGCTCCACCGACGGCGTGCCCGAGGCCGCCGCCCGCGAACGCGCCGGGGTGGACTTTCTCGATACCGGCGGAAATATCGGCTACGGCGCTGGCATGAATGCGGGTGCCCGCTTCGCCCGCGAGCACGGTGGCGTGGATGAGGAATTTTTCCTTATCTCTAATCCCGATGTCACCTTTACCCCGGGATCTATTGATCAGCTCATCGAGTGCGCCCGCCAGTGGCCGGATGCTGCGGCCGTGGGCCCGCGCATCGTGGAACCGGATGGCAGCAATTATCCCTCGGCCCGCGCCGTGCCTACCGTGGCTACCGGCATTGGGCACGCACTCTTTTCTTCGATCTGGCCGTCCAATCCATGGTCGCGCGCCTACCGCGATGAATCCGATATGACCGCCCAGCGCCCGGCCGGATGGTTATCCGGTTCCTGCCTTCTTGTGCGCTGGGAGGCCTTCGACGCCATCGGTGGGTTTGATGAGCGCTATTTCATGTACCTCGAAGACGTGGATCTAGGAGATCGCTTCACGCGCGCCGGCTACCAGAACATCTTCTGCCCAGAGGCTGTCATCAGCCACGCTAAGGGGCATTCCACCCAAGCGCACGCCGGAGCGATGCTGCGCGCCCACCACAACTCCGCCTATCGCTTTCAAGCAGACCGCCACCCCGGATGGTGGCAGGCCCCACTGCGTGGCGCGTTGTGGCTGGGACTGCGAGTCCGCGGGCTTATTGCCTCAGCCTCGGCACGTTCTTAACGTCCAGTGCGCGTGCCGTTGACCTGGATTGTGCGCCATACGCTCTACACTGTCCCTCAGAAAATCACAGAATAAAACTGTCCGCATACATAAGGAAGACTATGACTGAAGCAGCCACCACCCACGGTGCCAGCACGGATGCAGTGATTCTCGTCGGCGGTCGCGGCACCCGCCTGCGCCCACTAACCATCGGTACGCCGAAGCCGATGCTGCCGACAGCAAACTACCCGTTCCTGCAGCACCTGCTCGCCCGCATCAAGGCCGCCGGCATCGAGCACGTCGTCATGTCTACCTCCTATAAGGCCGAGGTCTTTGAGGAGTACTTCGGTGATGGCTCCGATCTGGGCTTGGAGATCGAGTACGTGGTGGAAGAGACCGCGCTCGGCACCGGCGGCGGCATCCGCAACGTCTACGACAAGCTGCGCAATGACACGGTCATGGTCTTCAATGGCGACGTGCTCTCCGGCATGGATCTGGAAGGCATCCTCACCACGCACCATGACAAGGACGCCGATGTCACCATGCACCTGCTCAACGTAGCTGACCCGCGTGCGTTTGGTTGCGTGCCGACCGACTCCAATGGCCGAGTTACCGCGTTCCTAGAAAAGACCGAGGATCCGCCAACCAACCAGATCAACGCCGGCTGCTATGTGTTCAAGCGCTCCGTCATCGAGTCCATTCCGGCCAACCGCGTTGTTTCCGTCGAACGCGAAACCTTCCCAGGGCTCTTGGCTGAAGGCCGTCTAGTTGTCGGCCACGTAGACAACTCCTACTGGCGCGACATGGGCCGCCCGGATGACTTCACCCGTGGTTCCTCCGACCTAGTACGCGGCATCGCGCCTTCCCCGCTAATCGAGGGCAAGACCGGCGAGTCCCTGGTGGATCCCTCCGCCGGTATCGCCGGTGGCGTGCTGCTGCTGTCCGGTACCGCCGTGGGCCGAGGCTCTGAGGTGGGCGCGGGCTCCCGCCTGGAGGGCACCGTTGTCTTTGACGGCGTGCGCATTGAGCCAGGCGCCATCATTCATAACTCGATCATTGCCTCCGGCGCTCACATTGGCGCCAACGCGGTCATTGAGAACTGTGTCATTGGTGAAGGCGCGCATATCGGCGCACGCTGCGAGCTTCTCGACGGCATGCGAGTCTTCCCCGGCGTTTCTATTCCTGATGCCGGCGTGCGTTTTAGCTCCGATGCTTAACGCTTTCGCCGTGGTCTGGGCGCTGCACTAGGTCTAGCTGACATAGGCCGAACTGAGGGCAATGGAGCCTCGGTTCGGCCTTTCTTTTATGGGGCCACCTGTTACGCCTGTGTGCACCGGCCGACATGGCACGAAATCTTCACAGATATGAAGCGCATGGATCCCTTCTTTGCGGGGTTATGCGCGCGACACGCCGGGGTTTCCTGAAAATTGTTGACAGAAAAACGGGGCACCACTACATGTAGTACCCCCTACCTGCACCCCCGCGGGGGACCAGTTGTTACGAATGTGACGCATGGGGATCGTGTGCTGCGTTTTTGCCGGAAAGCGCAAAGAAGCCGCCAATTCGGGTTGACGATATTTAGTGATCCGGTGTGAAATTACATCAGTGAAAGAAACAGCGGCCGGCGCCGTTACTTCCACACAGTCCCAGCGGGGCAGCCCAAAGGGAATGTGGTGTACGGTCGGTCGCGCTGATGAGATTTACCCAACCTCGGAGAAAGGAAAAGGCGTGGACAAAATGGCTAATAACAACGCCATTCTCCGTGGCGGTGCTGCTGCAGAGATGTCGCTCGATGAACTCTTCGGTGCCGTCGAGCAGGAGTGGCAGGACCAGGCGCTGTGCGCGCAGACCGACCCTGAAGCATTCTTCCCCGAAAAGGGAGGCTCTACCCGTGAGGCCAAGCGCATCTGCCAGGCCTGCGCGGTACGCGATGAATGCTTGGAGTACGCGCTGGAGCACGATGAGCGCTTCGGTATTTGGGGCGGGCTATCGGACCGTGAGCGCCGCCGCCTCAAACGCGAGATTGGATAATTAAGGTGTCCAGTAAGGCCCCTGGCTAGCACGCAATGTGCGGCCAGGGGCTTTTCTGCTGCCGCGAAACTTGCCGGAGGTTACCAGCTATAGCGCGGGTCCACTTCTTCGGGATCCAAGTTGAGGTAGTTGGCCACCAGCGCGGTAATAACGGTGCCTAGGAGCTCGGAGCGCTCGGCCGGGGTAGAGGCACGTTGCTCGATGGGCATGCGGAAGATGACTAGGCGCGCGCGGGTGGGCTGGCCCTCGGAATCTACACCGGCGGGAACCACGCGGCCAAGGGGAACTGGGCCATCGGCGATAATCTCATCCGGTAGCACGGTCATATCGGGCGAAAGCCGCATGCGTGGGATGGTATCCACGGCCAAGTCGAGGCCTCGCAATTGTGGCGCGAAGGCGTTTTGGATGGGGGCATAGGCCTCCAATACGGCCATGTCGAAGTGCTCGCGCGCGCTGCGGTAGCGCGGGGTCTGCTGGGGGAGGAGCGGTCCGCGCATGCCGTGGCCGTGGCGGTCGCGGGCGGGGCGGATATGCGGGCGAGCGGCGGTCATGACCCTGATTCTAAGGCGCTGGCGGGCCGGATTTAGCGGAGCCACGCCGGGGTGAAGACTATCTAAATCTAAACCAAGGGTTTAGACTTATGCGCTGTGACTATTTCTCGCCATTGCTCCCGCCCAGGCTGCGGCCGCCCCGCCGTGGCGACATTGACCTACGCTTACGCGGACCAGAC
Organism: Corynebacterium sp. ACRPE; assembly: GCF_022347435.1. Classification (NCBI taxonomy): domain Bacteria; kingdom Bacillati; phylum Actinomycetota; class Actinomycetes; order Mycobacteriales; family Corynebacteriaceae; genus Corynebacterium; species Corynebacterium sp. ACRPE. The sequence continues at coordinate 216,120 of NZ_JAKRNA010000002.1, forward strand.
GGCCGTCGTCGGCCCGCTGACGGAAGAGGAGAACCCACACAGCTGGGATCTGTGTGCGACCCACCGCGACCGCATTTCCGCCCCAGTGGGCTGGGAACTGGTGCGTGTGGACCGCATTGAGCTGGACGAAGAAGATGACCTGATGGCCTTGGCGGAGGCGGTCAAGGAAGACGGCCGCGTGACCACCGGCTTGGTCGATGACCGCAGCGCCGGCTCCGGTGCAGACCCAATCGACTATTCCGCGACCTTTGATGGGGCGGACCCTGCCAATTCGAACCACCCGGTCTTTCGCACCCGCCGCGTGGCTTATGCCAAAAAGGCGCGCCGCGCGCACCTTTCGGTCGTGCCCGATGAAACGACGCCCGCAGAACCGGAACAGGACTGACACGAACCCCGTGGTGCGGTAGTTTCCCAGCGGGCGGGAGTACTATTGCAGGTTATGCGAACTCGTGAGCATCTTGATGCAGTAATTAAGGCCTATGACGTCCGTGGCGTGGTGGGCGAAGATATCGATGAGAACTTCGTGCGCGATACGGGCGCCGCTTTTGCCGCCATCCTGCGGGAAGAAGGCGAAAATACCGTGGCTGTCGGCCACGATATGCGCCCGTCCTCGCCGTCTCTGGCGCGCGCTTTTGCTGAGGGTGTGACCTCGCAGGGCCTCAACGTGACCCTGCTGGGGCTAACCTCTACCGACGAGCTCTACTACGCCGCCGGTTCCCTGGAGTGTGCGGGCGCTATGTTTACCGCTTCCCATAACCCAGCCAAGTACAACGGCATTAAACTCTGCCGCGCCGGCGCGGTACCGGTGGGCCAGGAGACCGGCTTGGAGCAGATTAAGCAGATGCTTATCGACGGCACCCCGGAGTTCACCGGCACCGAGGGCGCAATTGCCGAGCAGGAGATTCTGGCCGGCTACGCCGACTTCCTGCGCAAGCTGGTACCGCTGGAGGATTCCAAGCCGCTCGTCGTGGCTGTCGATGCCGCCAACGGCATGGGTGGCCACACCGTGCCGGCCGTCTTCAATGGCTTGCCTTTCGACGTCCGCGATTTGTACTTCGAGCTCGATGGCACTTTCCCGAACCACGAGGCGAACCCCTTGGATCCAAAGAACCTGGTGGATCTGCAGAAGTTCACCGTGGATCAGAAGGCTGATATTGGTTTGGCCTTCGACGGCGATGCGGACCGCTGCTTCGTGGTGGATGAAAAGGGCCAGCCGGTTTCTCCTTCTGCCATCTGTGCACTGGTTGCTGAGCGCTACCTGGAGAAGTTCCCCGGCGCTACCATCATCCACAACCTGATTACCTCCAAGACCGTGCCGGAGCTCATTAAGGAAAAGGGCGGCACCCCGGTGCGCACCCGCGTGGGCCACTCCTTCATCAAGGCGCAGATGGCCGAGCACCAGGCCGCCTTCGGTGGCGAGCACTCCGCGCACTACTACTTCCAGGAGTTCTGGAACGCCGATTCCGGCATGCTTGCTGCGATGCACGTGCTGGCCGCGCTGGGCCAGTCCGATAAGCCGCTGAGCGAGCTCATGGCGGAGTACTCCCGCTACGAGGCCTCCGGTGAGATCAACTCCACCGTGGAGGACCAGAAGGCCGCTACCCAGGCGGTGCTGGATGAGCTGGCCGATAAGATTGAGTCCGTCGATGAGCTCGATGGCGTGACCGTCGAGCTCAAGGGAACCGAGGCATGGTTCAACGTGCGCGCGTCCAATACGGAGCCGCTGCTGCGCCTCAATGTAGAGGCAAAGACCGCCGACGAGGTGCAGTCCATCGTCGACGAAGTCCTTGCCATCATTCGTCGCTAAACTTCGGCGCGCGAGTGGGAGACCATGTCCTCCCACTCCACAAACTTCTTACGCTCGCGGCCCTCGCGCTCGCCTAGGGCGCGCTCGGCCGCGTCCAAACGCTGCCAATCCTGCCACGTCAGGTAATCGATACCGCGCTCGGCAAAGACTTCGGTGATATCCGCGGTGCTGGAGGGGGAGGGGAGGGCACCAGAAGCGGCGTCGGCAAGCAGCATGCCAATCGTCTCCGTGGCATCGGACTTGGTATTGCCAATCAGACCCACTGGGCCGCGCTTAATCCACCCGGTGGTGTAGAGACCCGGCACTACCGCGCCGGCCGCATCGATGACATGGCCGCCATCGTTATTGATGACGTTCTTGTCCTGGTTAAAGGGCACGCCATCGACCGCATCGGAGCGGTAACCGGTGGCGAAGTAGACCGCCTGCACGGGCCATTCGGTGAATTTGCCGGTGCCGTGCACGCTGCCATCGCCATTGAGGGCGGTGCGCTCGGTCTTGATGCCGCTGACCTTGCCGTCCTCGCCCAAAATCTCTACCAGCTGCTCAAAGAGGTGGATCTGCAGGGTGTGTGGCGCCTCCCTGGGATCGCGGATGGCATACTGCTCGAGCACCTGGCACACCAAGTCGGTGGACTTGCTCTCCTGGCGCGCGGCCAGCGAGGCTTCGTCATAGTCGATGTCCTCGGGGGAGACCACAACATTAATGGACTCAGAATGGTCCAGCTCCTTGAGCTCCTGCGGAGTGAACTTGGCCTGCGCCGGGCCGCGGCGTCCGAAAACGCGCACAGTCTCAGCCTGGTTCTTAGCCAGGGACTCGTAGACATTATCGGGGATCTCGGTGACCTTGAGCTCATCGCCGGTCTTGGCCAAGATGCGGGAGACGTCCAGTCCCACATTGCCCACGCCAATGACCGCCACCTCCTTGGCGGACAGATCCCAATCGCGCTCAAAGCGCGGGTTGCCATCGTAGAAGCCGACGAACTCGCCGGCGCCATGCACGCCGTCCAAGTCCGCGCCAGGGATATCGCGGTGGCGGTCGCCCACGGCGCCGGTGGCAAAGACCACGGCATCGTAGTGCTGCTGCAGCTCGTCAACGGTGATGTCACGGCCGATGTGCACGTTGGTCAACAGGCGAATCTGCTCGGTATCGAGCACGCGGTGCAGGGACTTGATGATGCCCTTAATGCGCGGGTGGTCCGGCGCTACGCCGTAGCGGATGAGGCCGAAGGGCGCGGGCATCTGCTCGATGAGGTCAATCTGTACCTCGCCGCCGGTCTTTTTCACCAGGATATCGGAGGCATAGATGCCGGCCGGACCTGCGCCGATGACGGCTACCTTCAGGGGCTGATTCATGCTGCGTGAATGCCTTTCTCTTAATTGCGGGGTCTAGACCGCTAGGTTCATTTTTGGAGGCTTATCTTTCTGGCCATTGAACCGTTTAGTCTAGATTGCGGCAAGGAGTTGAATTAGATTCTAAAAATATTCTTCCTTTCGTGCAGTTCAGGGCGATTTTTTACGTGAAATTAAAAAAGACCGCTTTGTCTGCTCATTTTAGACGGGTAGGTTGTCTTTCAATACTTTGGAAAGGCAGGTTGAGATCTACACCATGACCACCGCGACTAATACCAAGCGCACGCACCGCGCCAAAAAGCCCGAAGGCCAATGGAAGATTGACGGTACCGAGCCCCTCAATAACGATGAGGTAATTAAGCAGGAAGACGGCGGGCTTTCTGCCAAGCAGCGCGTCATCGATATCTACTCCAAGCAGGGATTTTCCTCTATCCCAGCCGATGACCTAGCCCCTCGCTTCAAGTGGCTGGGCCTTTATACTCAGCGCAACCAGAACTTGGGCGGCGAGATGACCTCCAAGCTGTCCAACGCCGAGCTGCAGGACGAGTACTTCATGATGCGCGTGCGCTTCGACGGCGGGCGTGCCGATCCTGCCAAGCTGCGCGCCGTCGGTGAGATCTCGCGCGATTATGCCCGCTCCACGGCGGACTTTACGGACCGCCAGAATATCCAGCTGCACTGGATTCAAATCGAGGATGTGCCCACCATTTGGGACAAGCTCGAGTCAGTGGGGCTGAGCACGCTCATGGGCTGCGGTGACGTTCCCCGCGTCATCTTGGGCTCTCCGGTTGCCGGCGTGGCCGAGGACGAGATTATCGATGCCACCCCGGCCATCGAAGAAATCAAGAATAACTACCTGCCGCGCGAGGAATTCCATAACCTGCCGCGCAAATTCAAGACCGCTATCTCCGGCAACTCCCGTCAGGACGTCACGCACGAGATTCAAGACGTTGCCTTCGTGGGCGCGAACCACCCCGAATACGGCCCGGGATTCGATTGCTTCGTTGGTGGAGGCCTGTCCACCAACCCGATGCTCTCGCAGTCCCTCGGCGCCTGGGTTCCCCTAGAGCGCGTGCCGGAGGTCTGGGCCGGGGTGGTCGGTATCTTCCGTGACTACGGCTTCCGCCGCAACCGCAACCGCGCCCGCCTGAAGTTCTTGGTAGCCAAGTGGGGCATCGAAAAGTTCCGTCAGGTGCTGGAGGAAGAATACCTAGACAAGCCACTGCTGGATGGCATCCCACTGGAGGTCGAGCCCGGCTCCCGCGATCATCTTGGCGTGCACCGCCAGAAGGATGGCAAGTTCTACGTTGGCGTAAAGCCCACCGTGGGACACGCCACCGGCGAGCAGCTCATCGCCATTGCGGACGTGGCCGAAAAGTTCGGCATCAGCCGCATTCGCACCACCCCGATGAAGGAATTGCTCTTCCTTGATGTGGAGGAAGAAGACATTCCGGCGCTCTCCCGCGCGCTCGATGAGACCGGCCTGTACTCCCAGCCGTCCGAATTCCGCCGCGGCGTCATCTCCTGCACCGGCCTGGAGTTCTGCAAGCTCGCGCACGTGACCACGAAGGCCCGCGCCATCGAGTTGGTAGACACCCTGGAAGACACCTTGGGAGATCTGGACGTGCCGATTTCCATCGCGCTCAACGGCTGCCCCAACGCCTGTGCGCGTTCGCAGGTATCGGACATTGGCCTGAAGGGCCAGATTGTTACCGATTCCGAGGGCAACCGCGTCGAGGGTTTCCAGGTCCACCTGGGTGGCGCCCTTGGCCTGTCCCCGGACTGGGGCCGTAAGCTGCGCGGCCACAAGGTCGTCGCCGATGAGGTGCCCGAGTACGTCATTCGCCTGGTCAACAAATACAAAGAGCAGCGCGAGGAAGGCGAGCAATTCCGCCACTGGGTCTTGCGCGCCAAGGAGGAGGACTTGCAGTGAATTTTCGCCGCCAGCCCAACCCCAACCGCAACCATCCCAGCTTCTGCCCGTATTGCGCCGGCACCGACCTCTTCCCGGATGAGGAAGATGACTTTGCCTGGAAGTGCCAGGAATGCCTGCGGATTTTCTCCGTGCGCTTTCACGGCCAAGACGATGCCCCGGTAGCCCCCGCACCGGCCGTGTCCTCCAACGAGGCCCTAAAGCGCTCGCTTGCCCGCCGCGGACACTCCACGGCACCGCAGGCTTAAGGATGCGCCCCATGCCCGCACTTATTACCCTGTCCCACGGTTCGCGGCACCCGGGCGCCGCGGCCGGCATTGAGCGTTTGACCCAGGCCACGGGTCTGCGACCAGCCCGCGCGGCGCACCTGGAATTCAACGAGCCCGACCTCACCACGGCCGCGCTCGAGCTCGCCCAGCTCGGGGAGACCGAGACCGTTGTAGTTCCGCTGCTTTTTACCCAGGGCTACCACCAGCGCGTGGACGTCCCGCGCACGCTTGCCGACGCCGCCCAAACCTCCCACCTTTCCCTCCACCTCGCCCCTGGGCTCGGCACCGGCGAGGACCTCGCCCGCGTGCTCGCCTCCCGTACCCGGCCTGGCGATGCCCATGTGGTCATCTACTCCGTTGGGTCCTCCGATACTGCGGCGAACGATGCCATCCGTGAGCTCGCCCACCGCACCTTCGCGCTCACCGGCGTACCTACGGCGGTGGAATTCGCCACTCGCGGTGGTCGCGAAGGGATCGTGTCCCTGTGCCGCGAGCATCAAGACCCCGCTCGCGTGCGCGTGATTCCGCTCTTCGTGACCGAGGGCCTGCTCCTGGACCGGCTGGCGGGCGTTCCCGCAACCGTCGACCGCCCGCTAGGAACCGACCTCGCGGGCCTCGTCGCAGACCGCTTTCACCACGCCCGCCGCGCCGCACAAGAGGTGTTCGTGCCATGCTAACCCTCATCCTCATCGCGCTCGCCGGTGCGGCCGCCAACCTCGTGGACGGTGGCATCGGCATGGGCTTTGGCGTCACGTCCACCACGATGCTGCTTCTTGCCGGCCTTGGCCCCGCGCAGGCCTCGGCCGTCGTTCATACCGCCGAGCTTGGTACCACGGCCATTTCTGGATTGAGCCACGCGCGCTTTGGCAACGTGGATTGGAAAACCGTGGTCCGTCTCGGCGTGCCGGGCGGGATCGCCGCCTTTTTGGGCGCTACGTTGTTGTCGAATATCTCCACCGCGGCGGCCGCGCCGGTGACCGCACTCATCCTGGTCGGCATCGGCGCGAACCTCATTTGGCGTTTCTCCCAACCGCGCCGCCGTGGCTCCGCCTATAAGCGCACCCACTCCACGCCGTTTCTGGCCGGACTGGGCCTTGTGGGCGGATTCGTCGATTCCACCGGTGGCGGCGGTTGGGGCCCGGTGTCGACTTCCACGCTCATGGCCATCGGCCGCGAGCAGCCGCGCCGCATCGTGGGTACGGTCAACGCCGCTGAGTTCCTGGTGACCTTCGGCGCTACCGCGGGCTTTATCGTCGGTCTCTGGCACGATATCGTCGCCAACTTGGCCGCAGTTATTGCCCTGCTCATCGGCGGCGCTATCACCGCGCCCATCGCCGCGTGGCTCATCTCCCGCATCAACCCGATCCTACTCGGCGGACTGGTGGGCACCGCCATCGTGGGCCTGAACATCAGCAAGGTGATCGGCGGTGCCGAGACGTACTTTGGCTGGGCAGTGCCTGCAGCAGTTACCCCCGTTGCCATCGCGGTCGTGGTCGCGGCTGGCGTTGCAGCCACCATTCGTGGCGCGTTGCGCACCAGGCGTGCGCGTGCGGCGGAATTGGAAGCCGAAAACGCTGAGGAAGCCGCCCACGCGGATTTCCATGCCCCGGATTATCCGGAGCGCGTCGCTGCCGCCTACCGCGTCCACGGTTCGCGCAGGTCTGCCGTAACCATCGTGCAGGATAAGGCGCCCGAAAGCCCCGCCGCTGACCGCGCGTAGCCCTTCTGCCGCGACCTTTGGCCACGATACGGGCTAAACCCCAACTGCGGTGGGGTAGAGCGCGGCCACAAGTTGGCCTCGCGGACCCTGAAGGCCTCGAGGGGTGCTACAGCCCGGCAACCTCGCCGATGACGTAGACCGCCGGCGCGGAGATCTCGTGCTCGGCCATCGTCTGCGCAAGGGTGCCCAAGGTGCAACGGTAGGCGCGCTCGGTAGAAAGCGTGCCCTCTTGGATGATGGCGCAGGGAGTGGAGGGGGAGAGGGAGGCGTCGATAAGCACATTGGCAATCGCCGGGGCATTCTTCACGCCCATGATGACAGCCAGCGTGGCGCCAGAGCGGGCAAGCGCTGCCCAGTCCACCAAGGACTTTTCATGGCCGGGCGGAAGGTGGCCGGAAACCACCGTGAATCCATGGACAATGCCGCGCTGGGTTACCGGGATTCCGACGGCCGCGGGTACGGAAATGGCTGAGGTCACGCCCGGAATGACCGTGGTGGGAATAGACGCTTCCGCCAGCGCTTGCACCTCTTCAAAGCCGCGCCCAAAGACGAAGGGATCGCCCCCCTTAAGGCGGGCCACCTTGCGGCCGGCACGGGCGTGCTCGATGAGCAGCTCGTTGATCTTTTCCTGCGAGATTGACTTCTTATAGGGGAGCTTGGAGACGTCAATAAGCTCTTTGGAAGAAATATCACACAGCTTATCGAGCTGCGCCGTAGGTCCCAGGTGATCGGCAAGGATAACCTCTGCATCCTGCAGGGCACGCATGCCGCGCACGGTAATGAGGTCCCACGCGCCGGGGCCGCCGCCAATCAGGGTTACAGGATGGATCTGTGCGGAAGTCATAGGACTTCATCTTAGTGGGCGCCCGACTATGCTTGGGCCACATGGATACCGGTAATTATGATGCCGAAACCGTGCGCTTTTTTGATGTGGCGCACGAAGGCGCCCAAATCCGCCTGGTGGCCGGAGAAGTGGAGCGCTGGGGCGAGGCGCTCAGCGGGCTCAATCCCCGCTCGCTTGTCATTATTCCCACCGACGCGATTGCCCGCCAGGCCGCCCACCTGGGAGTTGGCCTAGCCGAGCCGCTGCGGATCCCAATTGTGGTGACCGAATCGCTCCCGCGCTACGTGGGGGCGCTGGACCTGGTCGTGGTCGTCGGCGAGCCCAGCGAGTGCGACTGGGCGTCGCGCGCCCTCATAACTGCCAGCCAGCGCGGTGCCACCACCCTGCTCATCGGACCGGCTAAGGGCCCGCTGGTGGAGGACTGCCCGGAGGATACGCTCGTCGCACCTTGCTTGCCGACGGCCGAGGGTAGCTCGCCCGCGCGCAGCATTGCCGCCCTGCATGCGCTGTGCTGCCTGCTCTATCAGGGCCCGACCGCGGTGAAGGAGACCCTTGAGGACCTCGCTGCGGCCGTGGACCGCGAGCTCGCCCAGCTTTCTCCCGAGCGCGATGCCACTACCAATCCGGGCCGCCAACTGCGCGAGTTTATCGACGGCGCCCGCGTCATCCATTCCTGCGTGCTCGACCCGTACTCTTATTCTGCGCGTCGCGAGCACGTGCAGCTCGACGCCCTCGTGGCCCGCATGGCCGCGACCATCTGGGCCGTACATGGCCTGCCGAGCGCTTATGTGGACCCAGCCGAATTGCGGCGCGCGCTCGACCGGGATTCTGATAGTTCCCCGGCCACTGATCTCTTCTTTGACCCCTTCATTGATGGCGATGGTGCTGAGGGCGCTTTGGTACCCTTGAAGGTAGTTTTCTGGGGGCAGGAAGAGGCGAACCTGCCCAACTCGCTTGCAGTCCGCAGCATCGACCCGGAACCGGGCATGGGGCATCTTGCCCGCTCACTGCAGCTTATTACGCGGAGTTTTGCCGCGACCGCCTACGAGATTTCTAAAGGATAGAAACACATGCAGCTGTTGCACAGCGCCACTCGCAATTATTCCTGGGGCTCGCGTACCCTTATCCCGCACCTGCAGGGCCAGCCCGATTCCGACAAGCCCGTCGCAGAGCTGTGGTTCGGCGCCCACCCCGGCGACCCTTCCACGGTGGATGGCCGCCTGCTCAATGAGGTCATTGCCGAGGATCCGGCAGGGCAGCTAGGTGGCCGCGTTTCTGCCGAGTACGGCGAGCGCCTGCCCTTCCTGCTCAAGGTGCTTGCGGCCGAGGAGCCGCTGTCCTTGCAGGCCCACCCGTCAAAGGCGCAGGCGGAAGAGGGCTTTGCCCGCGAAAACGCCGCCGGCATCGAGCTCACCGCGTCTAATCGCAATTACAAGGACGATAATCACAAGCCCGAGCTCATTGTCGCGCTCACGGATTTCTATGCCATGGCCGGCTTCCGCCCCTTGGCGCGCACCCGCGAGCTTTTTGCCGCCCTCGAGTGCCCGGAGCTGGACCACTACGTTGCCATGCTTGACGACGACCCCTCGGCAACCACCGAGTCCGCCAACCTGCGCGTCCTTTTCACCACGTGGATTACCATTCCGTCTGCCAAGCGCAAGGAGCTCATTTCCGCCATTGTTGCCGCTGGCGAGCGCCTGATCGCCGCCGACCCAGCCGATTGGAAGTCCCGCGTCATGTCCACGGTGCTGGATCTCAACCAGCGCTACCCAGGCGATATCGGTGTGCTGGGCGCATTGCTGCTCAACCACATCGAGCTCTCGCCCGGTGAGGCCGTCTACTTGGATGCCGGTCAGCTTCACGCCTATGTCTCGGGCCTCGGCGTGGAGATCATGGCGAACTCCGATAACGTGTTGCGCGGTGGCCTGACGCCTAAGTTCGTGGACGTTCCAGAGCTGGTCAAGGTCTTGACGTACGCCGCTGCCGATGAGCCGCGTGTGCAGCAACAAGATAAGTCCGCCCAAGACAATGTCCACGATGCCGCCGCATGGTCCTACCCAGTACCCATCGAGGAATTCCTGCTGGATCGCGTGGAGCTTACCGGTTCGTCTTCTGTGGATCTTGATTACGATGGCCCGACCATCGCCCTGTGTACCGCAGGTTCCGTAACCTTTACCGATGCTGGGGGCAAGACCCTCACCGCGACCCCAGGCCAGGCCGTCTGGCTGCCAGCCTCCGAGGGTCTCGTTACCGCTACGGCGGAATCCGACGCCGCCGACCTCTTCGTCGCCCGCGCCTAGTCCGCGTTTAACCCACACAAGCACGCTTCGCCGCCGTCCTCCGGTTTCAGGCGAAGCGTGCTTTTCAGTCTTCATTACGGCCGCGTTGCGGTCTGCTCCGCCCAATTTTTGGCGCACATTGTGGTTGCGTCGTAACTACCGCATTCCAGCGCATACAAAACAAGCACGTTTCCCCGATTTCTGCCTTTAAAATCGAGGGAACGTGCTTGTTTTGTTCGTCTACGCCGAGAACCGGCTCCGAATTAGCGCGTAGGCGCCGCTTCCCTCGGAGCATGCTGGGCCGTGGCCGGTGCCTGCTTAGTTGGCACCAAGTCGGTAGGCTCCTGGTTCTGATCGGCGGAAGATCGCTCTGCAGCGGCATGGTCGGTGAGCTGTTCCTGCTCCGCCTTCTCGGCCTCGGGTCGCTCCGTGCCAGCTGGTTCATGGGCCGGGGCGTCGGAATTCTTGCCCGAGTTATCTTGCGCGGCAGGCGCCTCAGGTGAGGGCTGTGGAGTGGACGGACCAGTGGTGGCCGGCGGGGTGGTGCCGCCCTGGTTGCTCTGCGGGGCACCAGTAGCCTGCGAGCCGTTCTGGTTGCTCGGGTAATCAGGCGTTAGACGCTGATTGCCCTGGCCGGTGCCCTGACCACCCTGGGTGGTGGTATTGCCCTGCGAGGCGGTGCCCTGCGGGGAGATGTTTTCTGGACGGTAGACCTTGGTGGGCTGGGTTGCTGCCTGTGGGCGCACTACCGCATTAGGGGCGAGAAACGGATCGTTGTTGTGCGGCTGCTGGTGCTTGGCATCACCGGACGAGGCAGTTGATGTCGTGGTGCGCGAGGAGTGCTTCTTCGAGGGGGAGCGGTCCGTTGAAGAAGTGGTGGTCTCCTCGGCTGCGGTGTGGGTCGGGGAGACGGAGGTGGTCGCGGACTGATCCGCGGCATTGGAATAGTTGGCGCTTGGCGAGCTCATGCGCCAGACGGCGACTCCGACGACGACCGCGGCGATCAGTCCGGCCACAATGAACACGTAGACGCGGCGCGAATCTGGCTTCATCGTGGCTGTCCTTTCTATGAGGCGGGCCGTTACAGCCCAAGGGGGAGGGCGATACGGCGCCCCGGTAACAAGTTGGTAACGAGACTATCATGTTTGGGAAACATTGCGACGGCGTCGCAATTCTGTGATAAGTAAACAAAAGGGCAGTTCACGGGCGTAGAAGGCCATGCAAACCTTTTCATTGCCTGCTTTCTTTCACCAAGAAAGCGTGTATAAATGGCGCTGAAAGCACCGAAGGAGTCAAAAAGTGAGTACTTGGGACGAAAACATTTTCAGCACGGACCTCAACGTGGATTTCTTGGACGAGATGGCAAACCTCGATGAAGAAGGGGTAATTCGCGCCGTCGAGGATGCCTGCGAGGTCGCACACAGCAAGCCAAAACTCAGCGAAGAAGAGGAACAGAATGCTCAAGCGGCGGCCACCATTGCTGCCATTTGGGCTGGTGCGCCCTTTAGCGCGGGCGAAGTTGTCGAAGACTACCCCTATATTAGGGAACTGGTGGGCTCTGGCAGCGAGACCTTGACGGAAAATGCCCTCGAGGTGCTCGAAAACGTCGAGGAAGAATATGACCTCGAACCGTTCATTGAGGCCCTGTCCTAAGTCGATCCTGCTGCCCGCGGCAGCAGCGGCGCGAAAGCGGCCCCGCGGGTGAAATAACAGAAGGGAAGATAGCCCACACCTATGCTGATCAGCATCGAAGGCATCGACGGTGCCGGTAAAAATACGTTGGTCTCCGCACTCAAGGAGTCGTTGGACCGGCCCGTAGAGGTTATTGCCTTTCCGCGCTATGCAGATTCGATTCACGCGCAACTAGCGCAAAAGGCGCTCTACGGAAAGATGGGCGACCTCACGGATTCGGCTTATGCCATGGCGACGCTATTCGCGTTGGATCGCTATGGCGTCAAGGACCAGCTGCAGCACGCCAAGGAATCCGACACCGTGGTGCTATTGGATCGTTACGTGGCCTCCAATGCGGCGTATTCGGCGGCGCGGCTCGAAGACGATGCGGTGATGGAGTGGGTGCACGATCTGGAATTTGGCACCCTCGGCCTGCCGCAGGCAGACCTGCAGGTGTATTTGGATACGGCGGTAGAGGTGGCGTCGGAAAGAGCGCAGGCACGAGCCCAGGCAGACGCCAGCCGGGAACGCGACCGCTACGAACGCGATGGCGGGTTGCAGGAACGCACCGCCGCAGCCTACCGGCGCTTGGCAGATGCGGGCTGGGGTGGACGCTGGATCGCTACCGCCGATGCGGATACTATTATTTCAGCGATAAAAGACCTTGTAGGAGAATAAAACGTGGCGCCCAAGATTTTGGTTGTCGATGACGATCCGGCTATCTCAGAGATGCTGACCATTGTGCTCGAGTCCGAGGGGCTCAAGCCCATTCCGGTCATGGATGGCAATGATGCCGTGCCTGCCTTTGAGCAGCACGAGCCGGATCTCATCCTGCTGGACCTCATGCTTCCGGGCATGAATGGCGTAGATATTTGCCGTGCCATTCGCCGTGAATCCTCCGTGCCCATCGTTATGCTGACCGCCAAAACCGATACGGTTGATGTGGTGCTGGGTCTGGAATCCGGCGCGGATGATTACATCACCAAGCCATTCAAGCCCAAGGAGCTCATCGCCCGCATCCGTGCGCGCCTGCGCCGCACCGATTCTGCGGAATCTGAAATCCTGGAGGTTGCGGACCTTGTCATTGATGTGCCGGAGCATACCGTGCGCCGCACCGATGGCACCGAGCTGAACCTGACCCCGCTTGAGTTTGACCTGCTGCTGGAGATGGCGCGCCGCCCAGGCCAGGTGCATACGCGTGAATCGCTGCTGGAATCCGTGTGGGGCTACCGCAATGCCTCTGATACGCGCCTGGTTAACGTGCACGTGCAGCGCCTGCGCGCCAAAATCGAGCACGATCCGGAAGACCCGCAGATTGTGCTGACCGTGCGCGGCGTGGGCTATAAGACCGGCAAGGCCGGCGCCGGGGAGTAAGGACCATCGGCATCATTGAGCGTCTAAGGCGCATTCGAGACGCCTTCATTACAACGTGGCGCACCTCTTTGCAGGCGCGCGTCATTGGCATGATTTTGGTCGCCTCCTCGGTGGTCATGATCATCTTGGCCTACGCGCTGGTGTCCGTGCTTACCCAGCGCCTGGTCAGCCAGAAGGAAGACGTAGCCCAACAGGAGCTGGAGCGTGCCCGCACGGCCGTGGAACAGCAGATCGATGCCACCAGTTCTGCTAACTCCGTCCAGGTACGCATTAATTCCGCTCGCGCTGCGTTGGGCCAGCTCTCCGCCCAGCAGGGCGACGCCCAGACGGTCTACGAGCCGGTCATCGTGGTGGAAAACCAGGATGGCTCTGTTACCACTTCGCCCGAGGATTTTCCCGTACCGGATCAGCTGCGCGAGATGGTGGATAAAGGCCAGATTGCGCAGCAGTATTTCCCAGCGCCGCGCGAAAATGGTGATCACTACAACGCCTTGCTGGTAGGCACGCCTACCGATACCGATATTCCCCATACACAGGTCTACCTGGCGTTGTCCATGGAATCGGAAGAATCCACCATGGCGCTGATGCGCGGCCTGCTTTCGGCTGCCGGCGTGGTGGTCGTGGTGTTGCTGGTGGGCATTGCCTGGCTGGCCACCCAGCAGGTTATTACGCCGATTCGCTCGGCCTCACGCATCGCACAGCGCTTGGCGGCGGGTCATTTGAAGGAGCGCATGGCCGTCGATAGTGATGATGAAATGGGCCGCTTGGCCGCGTCCTTCAATAACATGGCCGATAAGCTGTCCTCCCAAATTGCACAGCTGGAGGAGTACGGCGATTTGCAGCGGCAGTTTACTTCTGACGTCTCCCATGAGCTGCGCACCCCTTTGACCACCGTGCGCATGGCCGCGGACATGATTGAGGCGGAAAGCGATAGCCTGCCGCACGGTGCCCAGCGCGCTTCCCGCCTCATGTCGAGCGAGCTCGACCGCTTCGAGGAATTGCTCGCGGACTTGCTGGAGATTTCTCGCCACGATGCTGGTGTGGCGGACTTGTCTACGGCAGCCATTGATCTGCGCTCGTGTGTGGAGGCGGCCTACGGGCAGGTGGAGCATTTGGCCCGCGAGCTCGATGTGGAGGTCCAGCTCAATCTGCCGGAGGAGCGCATCGGTGTCGAGGCCGATTCCCGCCGCCTCGAGCGCATCTTGCGCAACCTTTTGGCCAATGCCATTGATCACTCGGAGGGCAATCCGGTGGCGGTTGACGTCGCAGCCACGGACACTGCCGTGGGCGTTACCGTTACGGACCATGGCGTGGGCCTAAAACCGGGCCAAGAAGAGCTGGTATTCAACCGCTTCTGGCGTGCGGATTCCTCCCGCAAGCGCCACTCTGGCGGCACCGGTTTGGGCCTGGCTATCGCCCGCGAGGATGCCGTCCTGCACGGCGGCACGCTAGATGCCACCGGCTATGAGGGCTTTGGTTCCCGCTTCCGCCTCATTATTCCACGCACCCCGAATGCCGAGGTGGGCGAGGCTCCCATCGCTGTGGAGATTCCCGGCGCACCCGTCACCAGCACTGCGGATGGTAGTGAGCTGGCAGAACCCGATGCTGAAGCTACAGAAGCACAGGACACTGGCGCCGCCGAGCTGGATGCCGGGCCCGCCTCTGTAACGCCGGCCATTTCATCCGGCATGAGCTCACTGCACGTCGAGAAGAGTGACAGGGACCCCGATGGTGAGGTAGAAGGCGATGGCATCCTCTGGCCTTCGGAACGTGAGCTTAACCGCGGCGCGGCCGCTCCGGACAGGCGCGCCTATAAGGCCCCGGACTTTGAGGGTAGGAGGAAATAAGCGTGTTGAGAGCGAACTATCGCAAGACCGCGGTTGCCGGCACCGCAGCGGCCGTGCTTTTCGTCAGCGGTTGTTCCACGCTGCCGAATAACACCGGCCCGCAAGTAGTCGGAACCTACCAGCAGCAAGAGGACGGCCCTGAAGAAGTCATTGCACCGCAACCCGGCGATGACCCGGATCTGACGTTGCGCGATTTCTACCAGGCTTCCGCCGTGCCGGGAAACGACCATGAGGTCGCGCGCGGCTTTCTGACCGATAACGCTCGCGAAGCCTGGGACGCCAGCGGTGATGTGATGGTGGTCGATAGCCTGGACATCGTTACCGCGCCCGCAAGTAAGCAAAGCTCGAGGGACAATGAGCGCGCCTTCACGGTGCGCGGCACCATCATCGGCCGCCTGAAATCCGGCGGTGCGTACGTGCCGGAAAATGAGGGCTACGAGGCCGTCATCTACATGAAGATGCAAGACGATAGATGGCGCGTCGATGGCTTGCCGGCCGGAGTAGTAATGGAGCGCAATGAAATGCGCAATCACTACACCCCGCAATCGCTGTACTTCTTTAAGCAGAGCAACTATGTGCTGGTTCCAGACCGCCGCTGGCTGTACAAGGGCGGCGAACAATCGGAGTCGACGCTCCTTACGCTGTTGATGGAGGGACCTTCAGCTAGCATTGCGCCCGCTACCCGCCGGGCAGCGGGGGAGAATGTCACCTTCGCTGGCTATGACCCCGAACAGGGCTACCAATTCGAGGGCCTTGCTGACCTAGACGCTCAAGATCGCACGCTCTTTGCAGCCCAGCTAGTGTGGACGCTTACGGAAGCCGGCCATACCGGTCCCTTTAAGGTCAAAGCCGATGGCGGTGACTTGGTGGAGGGCATGGATAGCCTGAGCGTGGATGACTTTGCGGACTATAACCCGCAGGAAAGAAGCACCTCTTTGTCTAAGCTTTACGCCCTCAATGAGGGCAACCTGCTCGAGGTAGACGATGGTGTGGCCGAGCACGTGAAATCCACGTTGGGCAGCAGCGGTGACGTGCAATCCGTAGATGTTGCCGATAGCGGCCTCGTTGCGGCCGTGCGCCGCAAGTCTAATAATGACTTCTCGCTGCAGATAGGCGAGCTTGACGGCCAGCTGCAGGATTCGGTGGACGGCCCCACACTGGCACGACCGACCTTCGAGTACAACGGGCAAGCCGCCTGGACCGTGGTCGATGGTGATCGCATCGTGCGCGTGGTGCGCTCCAAGACTACAGGCCGCATCTCCGAATCCGAGGTGGATGCCCGCAGCATCGACGATATTGAGGGCGAAATCTCCGTTATCCGCTTGTCCCATAGCGGTGCGCGCGTGGCCATGATTATTGATGGCCACGTGTACATCGCGGCCGTTGCTCAATCCAGCAGCGGTGATGAGCGCATCGTCAACGCCCGCGAGGTAGGCCCCGAAGTATCCGGCTCGGCACTTTCGCTGGACTGGAATGCGGATGGCTCGCTCATCGTTGGCACTTCCTCGAGCCAGTCGCCCGTATGGCGCATTGAGCAGGATGGTTCCTCGGCTTCGACCATGCCTACCGGCAATATCACCGCCCCTGTGGTGGCGGTAGCAACCTCGCCTACCAAGCTCTTTATTACTGATTCGCACGCCATGTTTGAGCTTCCTTCCACCGTCATGGACGAAACCAACTGGCGCGAGGTCTCCGGCCTGCAGGGCCGGCGTTCTTCCCCTATTGTTTCTAATTAGCCGCCAGAGGGTCTGCGCGGCTGGGAGAGGCGATTATGGGCTTGGGGGAGCTTATTTTTCCGCGTGCGTGCGCTGGGTGCGGCGCGCCGGGCGAGGTTTTGTGCCCACAGTGCCGCGATCACTTGCGGCAGCCGCCCTACATGGTGGCCCGGCCTCGGCCGCTGGGCGCGCCCGTCTATGCTCTCGGCCCCTATTCCGATATTCGCCGCCGCATCATTATTGGCATGAAGGAGCGAGGCAATCGGCCGGTTCGCGAGTATGTGGGGGCCGTCTTCGCGGCCGGGCTGGCCCATCTGAGTGCCCGCGGCGATATCCCGCGCGAGTTCACCCTCGTGCCCGCGCCTACTCGGCCGCGTTCGGCGCGGGCACGCGGCGGAGATCCGGTGTCCGCTGTGTGTCACGCCGCGGCGCAGCACCAGCGCGTGGGCGTGTGCGCGGCGCTTACTATGGGCCAGTCCACCGCGGACCAGTCCGAGCTCAATGCCCAGGATAGGTGGACAAACCTGCAGGGCCGAGTCCGCGTGCGCGTGCCAAGTGCTCAGGCGCCTGCGCTGCTTGCCGACGACGTCATTACCACCGGTGCCACCCTCGCCGCGAGCATCGCCGCCCTGCAGGCCGCGGGTGTAGAAGTCTGCGGGGCATTGGTCTTTGCGGATGCCTAGATAGGGGTGGTGCCCACCCTCGAGGTAGGGGAGTTGCCTAAAAATCTCTCGCAAAGGTCATAACCAGTGCTATCATGAGGAGTGTCACAGAGAGATAGTTACTGTGATTGATTCTAGTCCCACTACTCAAGGGAGGCATCTCAATGTCCCAGCCGAACAAAGCTCAGGTAACGATTACGGGCCGCAACGTCGAGGTTCCCGAACACTTCCAAGAGCGAGTTAATGACAAGCTGGCCAAGATTGAACGCCTTGACCCCACCCTGACCTTCTTCCATGTGGAGCTACAGCACGAACCAAACCCGCGCCGTGACTCCGAAGCGGAGCGCATTCAGATTACCGCTACCGGTAAGGGGCACATTGCCCGCGCTGAAGCCAAGGAAGATTCCTTCTACGCAGCGCTCGAAACCGCCTTGGGCAAGATGGAGCGCTCCCTGCGCAAGGTGAAGGTGCGCCGCGAAAACGTCAAGAGCGGTCACCGCGCGCAGAAGGGTACCGGCGAGATTGCCGCTGAAATGGTTGCGCAGGCCGAGGCTGAGCGCGCAAAGGAAGAGCGCTACGTTGACCCTTATGCTGAGACCGTGGAGGACGTTCGGCCCGGCCAGATCGTGCGCACCAAGGAGCACCCGGCTACCCCGATGAGCGTGGATGATGCCTTGAGCGAGATGGAGCTGGTGGGCCACGACTTCTTCCTCTTTATCAACGAGGAGAACAATAAGCCGTCCGTGGTTTATCGCCGCCACGCCTACGACTACGGCATTATCTCCCTATCGGAAGACGCTGAAGCTTAAAGGAGCTCATACTTCTCTTAGCTAACGACCCTGCTGCGAGTATGCAGCGGGGTCGAATGTGTGGTTAGGGGAGGGGGCGTCGGCAAGCAGGTTGCGGGGGATATACAGGCTGAACGGAGGCTGTGCGCCTGCCCTATGTGCTAGGCGGGAGATGCTTTGTGAAAGCGAGTGAGTACAATAGCGACGAGTTAACTTTATTGTCGCGACTAGAAGGACTAACTAACCGTGTTTGGACTTTCCAAGCTGCTGCGCGCGGGCGAGGGCCGTACGGTCAAGCGCCTGGGCAAAATGGCAGACGATGTAATTGCCCTTGAGGATAAGTACGCGGAGCTTTCGGACGACGAACTTAAGGCAAAGACCGACGAGTTTAAGACTCGCCTGCGAGACGGCGAAGAGATGAATGACATCTTGCTCGAGGCCTTTGCCACCGTCCGTGAGGCTGCCTGGCGTGTCCTCGATCAGAAGCACTACCGCGTGCAGATCATGGGCGGTGCGGCCCTGCACTTCGGCAACGTCGCCGAGATGCGCACCGGTGAGGGCAAGACCCTGACCTCGCTGCTGCCGGCCTACCTCAATGCCCTTGATGGCAAGGGTGTCCACATCGTGACCGTTAACGATTACTTGGCAAAGCGCGATGCTGAGATGATGGGCCGTGTTCACCGCTGGCTCGGCCTGTCCGTGGGCGTCATCCTGTCCGAGATGCGCCCACCAGAGCGCAAGGCTGCCTACGATTGCGACATTACCTACGGCACCAATAACGAGCTGGGCTTTGACTACCTGCGCGATAACATGGTCCGCTCCCTCAACGATGTGGTGCAGCGCGGCCACAACTTCTGCATCGTGGACGAGGTTGACTCGATTCTTATCGATGAAGCCCGTACCCCGCTCATCATCTCCGGCCCGGTAGATGGTTCCTCCCAGTTCTACGGCGTCTTCGCCCAGCTGGCCCCGCGTATGCGCGAGGGTATCCACTACGAGGTGGACCACAAGAAGCGCACCATCGGCGTGCTGGAAGAGGGCGTGGAATACGTCGAGGATCAGCTCGGCATCGATAACCTCTACGCCCCCGAGCACTCCCAGCTGGTGTCCTACCTGAACAACGCCCTGAAGGCCAAGGAGCTGTTCACCCGCGACAAGGACTACATCGTTCGCAATGGCGAAGTCATGATCGTGGACGGCTTCACCGGCCGCGTGCTGGCCGGACGCCGCTACAACGAGGGCATGCACCAGGCCATTGAGGCCAAGGAGCAGGTGGAGATCAAGAACGAGAACCAGACCCTGGCTACCGTTACCCTGCAGAACTACTTCCGCCTGTACGAGAAGATCTCCGGCATGACCGGTACGGCAGAAACCGAGGCTGCCGAGCTGCACTCCATCTATGGCCTGGATGTGGTGCCTATTCCTACCAATAAGCCGAATCAGCGTGCCGATCACTCTGACCGCATCTACAAGACGCAGGAAGCTAAGTTCGCTGCCGTAGTGGACGATATTGCCGAGCACGTCGAGTCCGGCCAGCCGGTTCTGGTCGGTACCACCTCCGTGGAGCGCTCCGAGTACCTGTCCCAGCTGCTGTCTAAGCGCGGCATCAAGCACAACGTGCTCAACGCTAAGCACCACGAGGAAGAGGGCCAGATCATCGCCCGTGCGGGCCGCCCCGGCACCGTCACCGTGGCTACCAACATGGCCGGCCGTGGTACCGATATCGTGCTCGGTGGCAACCCCGAGGTCATCCTCGATGAGAAGCTGCGCGAGCGCGGCCTAGACCCATTCGAGGATGAAGAGAAGTACCAGGAGGCCTGGGAAGCAGAAATCGACTCCGAGAGGGAGCGCTCCAAGAAGCTGGGTGACCAGGTGCGCGAGGCCGGCGGCCTCTACGTCCTGGGTACCGAGCGTCACGAGTCCCGCCGCATTGATAACCAGCTGCGTGGTCGTACCGGCCGCCAGGGTGACCCGGGTGAGACCCGCTTCTACCTGTCCATGCGCGATGAATTGATGGTGCGCTTCGTGGGCCAGTCCATGGAGAACATGATGAACCGCCTCAATGTCCCGGACGATGTCCCCATCGAGGCCAAGATGGTCTCCAACTCCATCAAGGGCGCCCAGGCGCAGGTGGAGAACCAGAACTTTGAGATGCGTAAAAACGTCCTTAAGTACGACGAGGTGCTCAACGAGCAGCGCAAGGTGGTCTACGCTACCCGCCACGACATCCTCGATGCCGGCGATATTCAGCACAATATTCGCGGCATGATTGATGACACCGTGTCCGCTTATGTCGCCGGCGCTACCGCCACCGGCTACGTGGAGGACTGGGATTTGGACGCGCTGTGGAATGCGCTGGATTCCCTCTACGGTCCCACCATTTCCCATGAGGAGCTGGTGGAAGGCTCCGAGTATGGTTCCCCGGGTGAGCTTTCTGCTGAGCAGCTTCGCGACGCCCTGGTACAGGACGCCAATAATGAGTACGACAAGCTTGAAGAGTCTGTGACCGCTATTGGCGGCGAGCAGCAGATGCGCAATACCGAGCGCATGGTCATCCTGCCGATCATTGACCAGAAGTGGCGCGAGCACCTCTATGAGATGGACTACCTCAAGGAGGGCATCGGCCTGCGCGCGATGGCGCAGCGCGACCCGCTGGTGGAGTACCAGAAGGAGGGCGGTGAGATGTTCAACGCCATGAACGATGGCGTGAAGGAAGAGACCGTCCGCCAGCTGTTTATGCTGCGCAAGCAATTCAAGCAGCAGGAAGAGGAGCAGGCCGGCGAATCCGCGGCTACCGCTTCCGGCAACGGTGAGGGCACCGTAGAGGCCTAGGCCTCGCCGTCCTTCCTCCAACCCCGCCCCAACCCCGCCCCGCCCCCGCTCGTGATAGTGGGCGCGGGGCAGGTTTCTTTTCAGGAAAAATGAGTAGAATATAAGAAACCCGTCCATTCTGCTTATTTCCTGTGAGGAGCTCCACTGACGATGCGCCGCCGCTCTCTGCGTCTCGGTATTACGACCCTCCTGTCTGCCACCTTGCTCGGTGGCGCCACGCCGGCCGTGGCCTATGAGATGCAGCGTGATTCTGCCACCTCGTTGCGCATCATTTTGGATTCGGGCGAAAAGATTGAGCAGGATAACGCGGCTGCGGCCATCCTGGCTATTGCTACCCAGCGCAAGGAAGCATTGGTGGCCGATGGAATTTTGTCTCAGGAAAAGGCGGATGCCGCCTTCGAGTA
Source organism: Corynebacterium sp. ACRPE (assembly GCF_022347435.1). NCBI lineage: Bacteria > Bacillati > Actinomycetota > Actinomycetes > Mycobacteriales > Corynebacteriaceae > Corynebacterium > Corynebacterium sp. ACRPE. Next base: position 237,614 of record NZ_JAKRNA010000002.1, read on the forward strand.
CTACTTTGGCAAAGCCCGGCTCAATACCGCGCGCACCGATGGCAATATTTATTCCACTCCGCTGGACTTCCCGTGGGAGCCAGAGGAGCGGACGCAATCCCTGGACGGCAAGCAGTACACCGAAGCGGCCGTATTGGATTACCTCGACATGCTGGGTGCCAACTATGCCCAGGCGGTTATTCGCGCCGAGCTGGGTGAGTTTACCAAGGACTTGCCACAGGCCCCCGCCGGCAACGCGGCGACCTCTCAAAGTAGCCAGCTGCCGACCCTCGGGGAAACTGGCTCCGCCTTCCCGGATGAGTTCCCTTCCTATGCGGCGGCGCTGCACGATATTGTCACCATCACCAAGCAGGTCAATGCACCCTTGGAGCAGGCCGCCGTCTCGCACCATGCTGCGGGAACCGTGCCCGCGGATGCGACGGCGAACGAGCATTCCGGTCTATCCGCCTTCGAAGGTGGCCTCCTAGCCACCGGTTTAGCGGCGCTGACCAGCGCCGCCGGATTCGGATGGTCCGCACTCGACTGGTCCGAAATCCTTTCTCACCTGGGTCAGTTCTTCTCCTAGGCGCCAAGCCCTGCCCGCTGAGTTAGAGCAAGCGGAATGACGTTAAACCGGTGGGGCTCGCCGAGCCCGTAAATGCATGCTGCTGTTGGCCTATGTAGGCGGAGCCAAAGTACTCGCCATTGGGCCGCGCGTGCAGGCTGGTTAATTGCAGTCTGTCCGTGGCATAGGGGCTTGTGCGCCGGCGTACCCACGATCCAATGTGCAGGCGGATGGCATCCGAATAGCGCGGGGAATTGAGATGGGCTAGCGGGCGATAGCCGGCGGCTACCTCCAGCGCGAAGACTACCCAGCCTTGAATGCGGTGCTGGGCGGCGACTTCCGCGGACGTCGGCAAGCGGCCGTAGCGCACACGGTGGGGCGCAATGAAGAGTTTGAGGTGCGAGTAGCCAGGAATGGGCTCGTACATGGTGGGGAAGTAGTGCTCCTGAATAAGGGCAGGAGGCGGACGCGTGATAATTGTCTCATGCCCGCCCCAACCCCGCCATTTCTGAAGGTTTCCTGAAAGGGGTGGGCGCGAATGAGCGCGCGGTTCGCTATACTCTCGGGGAGTTAAAGAGAATCGTAACCAAAGGATTTAAGTACATGCGTGGTCTAATCGTTGACTATGTCGGCGTCCTTGACGGCACCGAAGAAGACAACCGCCGCTGGAAGGCGCTGCTGGCCGCCGCCAAGGCAAATGGCGCAGCAACCGCCATCCTGTCCAATGACCCAGGCGGACCAGGCGCGGAGCACATCCGCGAGTGGGAGTACCGCGGAAACGTCGACGCAGTTGTTCTCTCCGGCGAGGTGGGGGCGGAAAAGCCTGAGGTCGCAGCCTTCCAAGCGGCAGCGGATGCCCTAGAACTGCCGCTCAATGACTGTGTCATGGTTGATGATTCCATCCTCAACGTGCGCGCCGCCGTGGAATCCGGCATGGTGGGCTTTTTGTACACCAGCTTTGACCGCGTCTCCGTTGAAATCCAGGCAGTCTTCGATATTGAAGGTGAGTTTTAGTGGCTAAAGCCCGCGTTTACATCCCTGCGACCTACGCCATGCTGGCGGAACTGGAAGAAACCGGCTCGCTGTCCGCGCGCTCCGGCTGGGGCTTTATGGTGACCCCTGCGCTGCAGGAGTTCTATACCGAGGGCGATGAAGAAGAAATTGCCTACTCGGCCTTCCTCGAGGCCTCTATGGCCTCCATGCGCCTTTTGGCCATCGGCGATGAGGAGAAGTTCCCGCACCGCCGCGTGGTTATCTCGGTAGACTTGGATGATTCTGTCCTTACCCCGCGCCCGGATATGGGCGAGCCGGTGGTAGAGCTCAAGCCGGCGCAGTTCAGCAAGGACGACCTAGCGGCCATCCACGTGGATATTGCGGAGTCCGAGGAAACCACAGCGAAGGCCATCGAGGCTATCGATACCGCAGACCTTGGCGATGAGGACGCGGAGCTGGCCGTGGGAGATGCACTGGATAAGTTTATGGCCTTTTATCACCCCAGCGAGCTGCCTTTCCTCGTAGAATTGCTCTAAAACTGAAGGAGAAAACATGACTCAGCGTTTCAAGAACCTCGCTGCGGCCACCGTTACCGCGGGCGCAGCCCTCATCGCCGCGCCTGCCGCACTGGCAGATACCACCCCAGCTGCAGATGCGGCTGCCGACGCCGTGCCCACCACCCCGTGGCTGGCGCTGCTAGAGACCTCGTCCCAGGGCACCTGGGGCCAGATCCTCGATGTATTCTTCGGCATCGTGGATGCCATTTTGGGAGTTATGGCCGATACCGGCTTCCACCTCTAATTTTCCCACTCCACGTTGGTGCGCAGGGCCTCGAGTAGGCCGCGCACCGCGTCGCGCCGCCGCGCACTGGCGGTATCAGGGGAGATAAGCGCAGGATCATCGAGGCCGCATTCTGGGTCCGCAGGCGGGCCCATATGCGTACAACCGCGGGGGCAGTCCTCGATGGCGGCGGCAAGGTCTTCAAAGACGCCAAGCACGTCATCGGCATCCACGTGTGCGAGGCCAAAGGAACGAATGCCGGGGGTATCGATAATCCAGCCGCCGGTGAATGCATCCTCGGCGGGGAGGGGGAGCGCCACAGATTGGGTGGAGGTATGCCTGCCTTTGCCGACGCCCGATACTTCCCCTGTCTCCCTATCCGCATCCGGTACCAGCCGGTTGACCAGGGTGGATTTACCCACGCCGGAATGTCCGATGAGTGCGGTGACGTGGCCGTCGATGTGCTGGCGCACCGCCTCGAGTCCGTCGTCGACGCCGGCTTCCACCACCGTGACATCGAGATCGGCGAACTCCGCCGCGAAGGGAGCAGGGTCCGTGAGATCGGTCTTGGTCAAGCACAGGATGGGGTGGATATTGCCCACAAACGCAGCGATGAGGGCGCGCTCGACAAACCCGGAGCGCGGCGGCGGATCGGCCACGGCGGTGACGATGAGCATCTGGTCCGCATTCGCCACCACGATGCGCTCATAAGGGTCGGTGTCATCGGCCGTGCGCCGGAGGACGGAGGTGCGCTCTTCCAGCTTCACAATGCGCGCCAGGGTGTCTTTCTTGCCGGAGGTATCGCCCACGACGCCCACGCGGTCGCCCACCTCGATGGCGGTGCGGCCCAGCTCACGGGCGCGCATGGCGGTGACCCGCGGGCCGTCGTCTAGCGCTACGCCCCAGCGTCCGCGGTCCTTGGTGATGACCATGCCGAACTTGGCATTTTTGTGCTTGGGGCGGTCCTTGGTACGCGGCCGCGAGCCCTTGCCGGGGCGCACGCGCACATCGGATTCATCGAAGGAACCGAAACGCCTAGCCATTGCTCTCCTGTTGCTCGGGGTCCACCATCGTCTCCCACATGCGGTCGAACCCAGGCAGGGTCTTCGCGGTGGTGGAAATGTCTTCTACCTCTACGCCCGGTACCCGCAGACCGATAATCGCACCCGCGGTGGCCATGCGGTGATCGGCGTAGCACGGCCACTCGCCGCCGTGGAGAGGGGCGGGGTCGATATGCAGGCCGTCGGCAAGCTCGGTGACCTTGCCGCCGAGGGCGTTGATATTATCCGCCAGCGCCTTTAAACGGTCAGTCTCGTGCCCGCGCAGGTGCGCAATGCCGGTGAGGGTAGAGGGGGTCTCCGCCAGGGCGCACAACGCCGCGACGGTGGGGGTGAGCTCGCCGATATCGCCCATATTGCGCTCGATGCCCTGCAGCGCGCCGTCCTTGGCGCCCTTGGCAGTGACAAAGCCCGGCTCTTGGGTGACCATGACGCCCATATCCACCAGAATATGGCGAATGGCGTCGCCCGGCTGGGTGGTATTGGCAGGCCAGCGCTTAATGGTCACGCGGCCGCCGGTGACGGCAGCGGCGGCAAGGAAGGGCGTGGCATTGGAGAGATCCGGCTCGATTGCCCATTCCCGCCCGGCAATCGGGCCAGGGTGCACGGTCCACGTATTCTCGCCGGAATCCACGCGTACGCCGGCTTGGCGCAGCATGCCTACGGTCATCTCCACGTGCGGCATGGACGGCAGGGGGCCGCCCTCGTGGGTGACGGAAATGCCCCTTTTAAAGCGCGCGCCGGCCAGCAGGAGTCCGGAGACGAACTGCGAGGAACCAGAGGCGTCGATAGTGACCTCACCGCCTTCCGGTACCCCGTGCGAGCGCACACTAAAGGGCAGGCTATCGCCGTCCACCTCGACGCCGAGCTGGCGCAGTGCATCCAGGGTGGTGGACATGGGGCGGGCGTAGGCCTGCTCGTCGCCGTCGACAAGCACGGCGCCGTCCGCCAGGGCCGCAACCGGCGGGATAAAGCGCATGACCGTGCCGGCCAGGCCGCAGTCCACCGTGGCACCCTTAAGCGGGCCGGGGGTGACGTGGATATCCTCGCCTTCGTGCTCGAAGCGCACGCCCATAGATTCCAGGGCCTTTTCCATCAGCTGCGAATCGCGGGAGACCAGCGGCGCGCGCAGGGTAGAAGGGCCATCGGCCAACGCTGCAAGAATGAAGGCGCGGTTGGTAATAGACTTCGAGCCCGGCACGTGCTGGGCCCACGTAATGGGGCCTGCCGCTTGCGGGGCGGACCAAGGTTGAGACATATCGTCCATAATAGAGGGCATGTGCGGAAGATTCGTTCTTTTTACCGAGTCCCTTCTCGATGAAGTGGGCGCACTGCCCGGAGTTACTGAGGTCCACGCCCCACAAGGTACCCCAGGCCCGCGCTACAATATTGCGCCCACCCAGCCGGTGGCGATGGTGCGCGTGCACGAAAGCCTCGCCCAAGTCGACCCTGCGCGGTGGGCGCTGCTGCCGCACTGGAAGAAGGACCTGGACGGCCCGCCGCTGTTTAACGCCCGGGCGGAGACGGTGGCCACCAAACCCTCCTTCCGGCATGCCTTTAAGGGGCAGCGCTGCCTTATCCCCATGAACGGCTACTACGAATGGCACCAGGAAGAAGGCGGCAAGCAGCCCTATTACGTCCGCGCGGAGGAGGGCCTGTTGTGGGCGGCGGGCCTATGGGACACCGGCCTGGACCGCCTGTCCGCCACGATTGTCACCACCGCCGCCACGGAAGAAATGGAGTGGCTGCACCACCGCCTGCCACGCTTCTTGGCGGCCGAAGAAATGCGTACCTGGCTGGAGGGCAGCCCCGAGGAAGCCGCTGAGCTGCTCTTGCCGACGCCCCTGCGTGGCTTCCACACTCACCCCGCCGACAAGGCTGTGGGCAGCGTATCCAACGATTATCCGGAGCTACTCGGCGAGTAGATCAGCAAAGCTAGCAGAGCACAGCTCTGCGAGGTCCTCCGCATTGAGCTCGATATCCAGCCCGCGGCGCCCGCCGGAGATGAAGACAGTATCGAAAAGGACGGCGGTTTCCTCAACGACCGTGGGCAGCGGGTTCTTCTGTCCCAGCGGGGAAATGCCGCCCGGGATGTATCCGGAGGACTTGGACGCGTCATGCGGATCCGCCATGGCGGCCTTAGCAACGCCGTGGGCGGCCGCGGCCTTCTTGAGGCTCAGGTGGTGGGTGGTAGGGATGACGCACACCGCCAACTGCCGCTTGGACCCTTTGCCCGCCGTTAAATCGATGACCAGGGTTTTGAGCACGCGTTCCGGCTCTACCTCGAGGGCCGCGGCGGCGTGATCGCCGAAGTGATCCTTGCCCGCCTCGAAGGTGTAGACGTGGTGGTCTACGCCGGCATCTTCCACGACTTTGAGCGCTGGGGTGGCTGCATGCGGGGACTTTTTAGACATGACTGGGATCCTAACGCTACGCGTTAGGATAGAAATTGTGGCTAAAGAAACAATCAGCGAAAAGGAGCTGCAGCGCCGCTTCGAAGCGGAAGCGCTGCCCCTGCTAGACCAGCTCTACGGCGGTGCCCTGCGCATGACGCGCAATCCGCAAGATGCTGAGGACCTCGTGCAGGAGACCTACCTCAAGGCCTATAAGTCCTTTCATTCCTTCAAGCAAGGTACAAACCTTAAGGCGTGGCTGTATCGCATCATGACCAATAACTACATCAACTCCTACCGCAAGGCGAAGCGCCGCCCCACGGAGTCCTCGGCCGATGACCTAAGCGATTTTCAGCTGTATACCACTGCTGGGCACGATTCCACTGGCCTGGAATCCGCCGAGGTATCAGCGCTTAAAGACATGCCGGACGCCACCATTTCAGAGGCCATGAATGACCTGCCCGATGATTACCGGATGGTGGTGTACTACGCGGATGTAGAGGGCTTGGCGTATAAAGAAATTGCAGAAATCATGGATACTCCGCTGGGCACGGTGATGTCCCGGTTGCACCGGGGAAGAAAATTGCTCCGGAAAGCGTTGAAAGACGTGGCACGAGAACAAGGCATTGGATTAGAACACCCAGACATGGAGGAGAAGTAATGGACCGCGCAACGGAACACAACTGTGGTGCGTGTAGCTCCCCAGAGGTACAGGCCCTCCTGTGCGAGCTTCTCGATGAATCCACCACCTATGCCCGCGCACTCGCCATCCGCGAGCACATTGCCCAGTGCGATTTCTGTCAACAGCGCCTCGAGAGCGAGGAGATTATCCGCTCTCTGGTGCGTAACTGCTGTAATGGCCAAGCCAAGGCGCCGCAGGCGCTGCGCCGCCGCATTTCGGTAGAGATCACGCGCATCGACACGGCGTGGTAGGCACTGTTGCTCACCCGCTGTCGTGGGGTCATGGTCTCCTGATCTTCCAACTTTTTGCTTGAGTCCATACTGATCGGGCCGAATTGAGGGTGGAAGGGCCGAATTGAGGCCCCAATGTGTTCAATTCGGCCCGATCACATTGGACTTAAGGCACGGAGAGGCCAGGCGGGGAGCTAGGAGGCGACATCGATTTGGCGGATTCTAGGGGTCGTTGCAACGATGATGGTTAGTTTGGTTTGATGCTACCGGTTTGTGTGAGGGCGTTGGTCATGACTTCGGCTGGGGTGCGCCAGTTGAGTGCTTTGCGTGGTTTG